>JBBQUI010000283.1:0-1557 GCA_038212575.1 Flavobacteriales bacterium | reverse complement strand
ATGTTTTCTCCTTTTTGGGCGTAGGCGCGAACGTCTATTCCCATTTCGCAATAGGTGGAACAGTTGCCGCAGGATATACATTGTCCGCCATTGGTAGTTATTCTGAAACGCGAAAACAACCGTTGCTGGAAGCCAAGAATTGCAGCCATTGGGCAACCAAAACGGCACCAAACACGGTTGCCAAAAATAGGGTAGAAGCCCACCCCAATAACGCCGCTGAACACGGCCCCAATCAAAAAGCCGTAGGATTGCCGCAAGATTTCGGCGTCAAAAAGGAATAACGTTTTTCCAGAAGCGAAATGAAGTGCAATCAAAGAAATAATTATCACGAAATAAGCAATGGAACCAATTCGGGCATCTTTTTTTAATTCTTCTCTTTTAAAAATCCAGACGCCAAAAAACACTAAGGTTAATAAAATTGCTACACCTATAAGAAAGATATTTTTTGTAAGCCAATATTTAGAAGAGTCATCTCCCAAATAGCTATAAACTACCGCTGTTGTCATTAACACAACGAAAACCAAAACACTGTGTACTACCCATCGTTCCACTTTCCAGGCTACTTGTGTTTTATCGCTCAAATGACGAAAAGGATCCCCGGCAGTTTCGGCCAAACCACCACAACCACAAACCCACGAACAGTACCAGCGTTTACCGTATTTATAAGTTAAAATTGGAGTAATTATAAAGATGGATGCAATTCCAAAAATTAAAAGGGCCAAGCCAATATTTCCTGATGAAATAAAATCATCTACTCGATATTGTTCAAAATTGTAATAATTGAGCGGCCAGATATTTTTTAAATCGTAATAGGGAAGTGAAAAGGATTCGCTGTTCAACCGTTGCATCAATTCAGGAATCAAAAAAGCAAAACCCAATTGAAAGAACATCACCGAATAGGTGCGCAGTTTTTCATATTTGTTATGGCGATATTTTAATATGAATTTTATTCCGAAGGCCAAAATCGCCAGTGTATAAAGTGTTCCATAAAGAAACCATTGACTGGCAGGATTGCCGCTGATCAATTTACTCAACGGGTCAAAAAGTGCAATGATTCCTTTGTTTTCGCCTTCCTGCACAAGTCCCAAATATTGAGGAAACCAATAGAGCACCACATAAAAAAGCGTAAGGCCAATGCCCAAAATCCACGCCCAAAACCCGCGGGAAGTAAGCGATTTAAAGTAAATTCCGTCATTTTTAATACCTTCGTGTTTGTTTAAATAGGCAGCAGTGGAAAACCAAATAGTTCCAGAAGCAATCATCAATAAAGAAACACTGAGCCATAAAGCTTTGTTTGGAAAATTAAGGTTGAACAAAGCCAAAAAAAGCAACGCCAAGCCCAAAAGTCCAATCGCCGATGCAATCTTTTGTTGGGTATTTATAGTTTTCGGCGGCTCGCCGGTGAGGGACATATTTCTTTGAACGGTGCTCATATTTTTTGTTTTTATTTTCGTTGTCAAACCTCAAAGGTCTCAAAGACCTTTGAGGTTTGGTAATGAATATTCTTTTAAAATTTCTCCTTCATATTTTTTATAAAACTCGGGATCAAAATTGGCT
>JBBQUI010000282.1:0-1593 GCA_038212575.1 Flavobacteriales bacterium | reverse complement strand
CTTTTGTCCGAACTTTCATTTCTTGGGTGAAGGAGAAATACTCTCTACAGTTCGAGCCATTTCGTATGCTAGTGGCTCCAAATTCCCAAGTGGTGGACAATGTACTGCTGGCTACTGCGTAGGAAACACAAAAACGGAGGCGTTGATGGAAAAAATAGAAATGCATCTAGCACTTTGTGATAACGAGGCTACAGATCTTCAATATGAAATATTAGCCAGACAGTTGCCTTCAATGAATCAAAGGATTTATGATGCTTATACCAATACACGTGAATTTGTAAACTTTATCCACGATGCTTTACCAGAAGCAAAAATCAATTTTGTTACAGATGAATTGGCAGCACAAGGCTTTACCCCATCGGTGTTTTCCTTAGATCTTCCAACAAAAGGGAATACAGATGCAGAAAGAGAAATGTATAAAAGGGCCCTGAATTTGAAGTTAATCAATTTAATGATTACAGAAATCCCGAATGAAAGTAAGTTCTGCGTGAGCTATGGCCAGTTAAAGGGATGTTATTGGACCGTGCCTGCAACCTCTACGCAAGGCACCACTAAAGAAGGCGACAAAGATTATATTGTGCGTGCATCACTTTCTCCCAATCTGGATCTTGAGCTTCATAAAAAAGTGTTTTTGAAGTTTGTTGAACAAATTTAGAAATGTTGGGAGGCGCTCAGCACAAGAATTATTCATTACACATTATTAATTATTCATTAAATAGCTACTTCCGTTTCCTAAAAATATAACTCATCCATACAGGGTCATTATCGTCAGAAACCACAGATTGTCGGTCCAGAAACTCCCAATCTCGGGCATTCATATAATTTAACAATGTTGAAGTCTGTTCAATATCCTCTATTTCGTCGATAGAAATATTCTGGCCTACTAAAGAAGCTTGCTCCTCCACTTTTATTCGCTTTACCTTTCCGCGGTTATTCGCTTTTTGAACAACTATTATTTCAAGAAAATCATATTTGGTAATTTCTTGCGAGTGCCCTTCAAAAGCAAATAATAGAAAAAGGACAACTATGGAAAGTGCTATGTGTTTTTTCATCTTTCTGGTTTATTTCAACTAAAAATACAACTATAATTCTTCTTATAAAAAATCATTTTTTGTTGAGCTTTATGGCATCCATTCAAACAAACAAACACTTTTTCGGCAAAAAACTTTTAACTTTGAAGCTTTGAAGCTTTGAGCTTTGAGCTTTGAGCTTTGAGCTTTGAACTTTTAACTTAAACTTTTCAACTTGCAATCCTCCGCCACTACTCCAGACCAATATATTACCGAACTCCCCGAAGACCGGAAGGAGATAATGCAAAAACTACGTGTCGCAATAAAGAAAAACCTCCCCAAAGGTTTTGAGGAAATTATGCAATACGGAATGATAAGCTACGTGGTGCCGCACAGTATTTATCCCGATGGCTACCATTGCAAACCTAGCGATGCACTGCCTTTTATGAGCATTGCCTCACAGAAAAACCATATAGCTATTTACCATTCGGGCATTTACACAGACCCCGAACTTATGGAGTGGTTTGTCGCCGAATATCCAAAACATGCCAAGGGAAAACTCGATATGGGCAAAAGTTGCATC
>JBBQUI010000281.1:0-1599 GCA_038212575.1 Flavobacteriales bacterium | reverse complement strand
TTAGTATTTCCAGTTTTCCGCTCTTTATCACTATCAAACGGATACTAAAATACAAGACGGTTGCCCAATCTGGCATTACGGTCAAAGCGCAGATAATTGAAAAAGAATTGAGACCATTTTTCAGGGGAAGACAAATTGTTAAACTACAACTTCAATATAAACATCCAGAATTTGCAGAACCCATCACGAGTGAAGCAACCACCGCCAATAACAACTTTAATGTTGGAGATTTTGTGGAGATTTCCTTTATAAAAAACAAACCTAAAATATTTATTATAGGCGACGAAAAAGGGTACTACCCAATGTTGGGTTTTGCCATTGTTATGTTTTTGTTTTCTTGTTTCGCGGTATATATGATTAGAGGTATGGTAATAAATGGATATTAATTTAAAAATAAATAATATGAAAAATGTTTTATTAACGGGCTTATTTTTTCTCTTTTTTGCACCCATTCAATATGCTCAAGAACAAAAGGGAGGAGAAATCATTACGCAACAATTTTTGGCTCCATCAATCCAAAACAACAAAGGCGGTGAAGACGCAATGCGCAATATTTCCGTCTATCTTCCACCAAGTTACAACTCTAGCCAAGATAGCTACCCGACAATCTACTTTCTTCACGGATTTGCAGTGGACGATTTACAAATGTTTCAATGGATGGATTTAAAACTATTAATGGATAAAGCCATAGAAACCAAGAAAATTAGGCCAGTGATACTCGTGCTTCCGAATAGCAAAACAAAATTTGGCGGGAGTTTTTACACCAATTCAGCTTTAACAGGAAATTGGAGTGATTATATAGCAAAGGATGTGGTGGAATATATAGACAATAATTACCGGACTATTGCCAACCGAGAAAATCGGGGACTTTCAGGTCATTCCATGGGTGGTAACGGCACTTTAAAAATTGCAATGTTGTATCCCGAGGTATTTAGTATGGTATATGCAATGAGTCCAGCCGTTTTAAACTGGTCAAATGATTTCTCATTAGAAAATCCCGGCTTCAAAAGAATTTCTGAATCTAACAAAGAAGAAGATATTATTGAGGGTATGGCCAACTCTGAAGCAAATGAAGACTTTATCGCTTTTTATGCCGGGGTTATTCACAGTATGGCAAGAGCATACGCAACATCTGAAAAAGAATTAAACTATAAAAGAATTTCTCCTGTATATTATGTGAATGATGAACCTCAAATTAACGACAGCATCAAAAAAGTATGGGAAGATAATTTTCCAATGAGTATGATTGAAACTCATTTACCCGCATTAAAAAGTTTAAAAGCAATTAAAATGGATTGGGGTCGCAATGAAGAGTTTGACCACATCCCAACAACTGCGCTAGGGTTTAGTAAGGAACTCGAAAAAAACGGAATCATTCATTTCGCGGAGGAATATTTTGGTGACCACACGAATAAGTTGGATGGATTTGATGGCAGGATTTATATGGATGTTTTGCCATTTTTTGAGATGTATTTCGACTCTCAGACTTCTAAAAAATAAAAATATCATTCACATGGAACCAACCGTAAATACACCAGTTTCAATTTTGGACCGTGCGGACATTTTGGATATCCTCCGTGGAATTGCATTACTTGGGAT
>JBBQUI010000280.1:0-1657 GCA_038212575.1 Flavobacteriales bacterium | reverse complement strand
ACTCGGTTTACGGAAGAATAATGTATTCGCCCCATTGTGGGTTGTAGATTTCCCGCTTTTGGAATGGGATGAGGAAACAAACCGTTACCACGCCATGCACCACCCATTCACTTCCCCAAAACCCGGACAGCTTGAACTTTTAGCCACAAACCCCGGCGAAGTAAAAGCTAACGCCTACGATTTGGTTTTGAACGGAAACGAAATAGGCGGTGGTTCGATACGGATTCACGATAAAAAAACACAAGCTTTAATGTTCGATTATTTAGGATTTACTCCCGAAGAGGCAAAAGCACAGTTCGGCTTTTTGATGGATGCGTTCCAATATGGCGCACCACCGCACGGCGGTATCGCTTTTGGTTTGGACAGATTGGTAGCTATTTTAGGCGGACAGGAAACCATCCGCGACTTTATTGCTTTCCCAAAAAACAACTCAGGCCGCGATGTGATGATTGACGCACCAGCAACCATAGATCAAAAACAATTGGAAGAACTCCATTTAAAGGTTGAAATAAAATCATAATAAAAAAATCCTGCACTTGCAGGATTTTTTTATAGTTTTAAACATGCCAACACAAAAAAGAACTTTACTAACCCGCTTCCTGATTTGGAGAATAAAATACATCTCCCAAAATCAGTTTGTATATATCATAAGCATCATTGTCGGTTTTTTGGCAGGGGTTGGCGCAGTTATTTTAAAGAACCTTACACACTTTATCCAGCATTTACTGGAAGGTAATTTGATTCAATATTACCATACGGCTTTCTACTTTGTGTTTCCAATTCTTGGATTGACACTGGTATATTTAATAATAAAGTACGTAATTCGCAATAAAGTAAGCCACGGTATTCCTTCAACACTGTTTGCAATTTCGAAAAAGAAGGGGTTTATAAAGCGCTACCAAATGTTCGGCAGTATTTTAACTGCTCCAATAACAGTCGGTTTTGGAGGTTCTGTTGGGTTAGAGGGCCCAACAGTTGCTACTGGAGCCGCATTGAGTTCAAACCTATCGCGAGTACTTCACTTAAACCAAGCAAACAGAACATTGCTTATTGGTTGTGCAGCAGCAGGTGCGATGGCCTCAATTTTTAAAGCGCCTATCGCAGCACTCATCTTTGCAATTGAAGTTTTCAGTTTAGATTTAACGCTAGCTTCTATGCTTCCGTTATTGTTGGCTTCTATTTCAGGCATACTTACCTCATATTTCTTTTTTGGAAGTGATGTTTTACTGCCTTTTAAAAATACAGATGCGTTTTACTTGAGCGACGTTCCTTTCTATATGATTTTGGGGCTTGCAGCTGGATTTACATCGGTTTATTTTACAAAGGTTTATGCCTATATTCAAACGTTTTTTGAAAAAATAAATTCTCCAGCCAAACGTCTTCTTATTGGTGGCGTTAGTCTTGGCGTACTTGTTTATTTTATTCCACCTCTTTATGGTGAAGGCTTTGATGTTATAAACAACTTGGTGAAAGGAAATCCCGAAATAGCGTTGCAAAACAATATTTTTCAGCTAGAATTAAGCAGTATTTGGGTTGTGATTGCCCTCTTATCCGGTTTGGTTTTCTTTAAAATTATTGCCAGTGCGCTCACCTTTGGAGCAGGTGGTGTTGGTGGAATTTTCGCCCCAGTACTTTTTATGGGAAGCATTATGGGCAA
>JBBQUI010000279.1:0-1659 GCA_038212575.1 Flavobacteriales bacterium | reverse complement strand
AATGGATGCCCGGCAGTATAGATTCCAACATTTGGTCCAATTAAAACATTATCTCCAAATTTTACTTTTGCGCAGTCTAAGTAATAAGAAAAAAATAATGTCGTATTCTGTTGTTTGTGTGTGACAATATTCGTATATTTATCTCACAATGAGATATATAACACTTAAAAAAGAAGAGATCGAGGCATTGGAATACCTTCATCTAAAGAGCCCAAATAGAACCGTTAGAAAACGTAGTCAATGTCTTATTTTATCACATCAAAGACGCAAGATTAATGACTTGGCCTCTATTTTTAATGTCAGTCGCAGAACTATTGAACGTTGGTTTGATAACTGGGCTAAAAAAGGGGTTGATTCCCTTGCTATAGCAGAGGGGAGAGGTGCAAAAACACTATTAAAAGACTATTCTGAAGAGGTTTCCAGGCAATTAGAACTTCATAATAGAAATTTAAAAAATGTATTAGCCTATTTTGAAGAAAATCACAATATTAAAATCTGCAAAAAAACATTGCAGAATTTTTTAAAAGATACTGGGATATAGATGGAAAAGAGCTAGACTTTCTTTAAAAGGCAAACGAAACGAAGCACAATTTCGAATTCAACAAGCGCAAATTGAAACACTAAAGAGTTTGGAAGATAGCGGATATATAGATTTGTATTTTGGTGACCAAAGTCATTTTGGACTTACCCCCAATGTGCCTTATGCATGGCAAACAATGGAAAACCCAATATTATTACCTGCTGCTAAAGGCAAGAGTTTAAGTGTGGTTGGATTAATGACACGGAAAAACGAGCTTTATTTTGAAACGATTGAAACAACCTTTAACTCGGATAAAATCATCTGTTTTATGGAAAGATTTGTAGAACAAACTGTAAAAAAAACGGTTGTAATTCTTGACAATTCACCCATTCATAAATCAAAGAAGTTTATGGCTAAAATAGAAGAATGGAAAGAAAAAGATGTATTGATTTACTTTCTGCCACCGTACTCTCCAGAATTAAATCTGATAGAAATTCTATGGAAAAGAATAAAATATCAATGGTTAGATTTTGATGCTTATAAATCATTCCAAAACCTCAAAGATCAACTAAACTTAATAATGAATAGTTTTGGCAATAAATACGACATTAAATTTTGACAACTACTTATATTATCAATATTTAATAATCTTATTCCAATGAACAATTCATTAAAGATAATGTTTTTAGTTGTTTTTGGCTTTCTAGTAATTTCCTGCGGAAACAGGAAAAAGGAGCAATCAAAGACCTCCTCGGGTAAATCAGAAACTACTATTCAAAAAACCGAAGTTGAGAAACTTTCAGAGTCGCCCCGGCACCAGGAATGGGTAACGGTAAAGCATGGAGATCGGGAATTTCAGGCTTTTGAAGTATATCCGGAAACCGATGTAAAAACCAAATCTATAATAGTAATCCACGAAAATCGGAGTTTGAACAATTGGGCCAGATTGTTTTCCGATAAATTAGCAGCTGAAGGTTAACTAGTAATTGCACCCGATTTAATCTCAAATACACAGGAGGGAAAAAAGCTCATTACCGATTTTGAAAATCCCGATGTAGCAAGGGAGGCGATTTATGCTTTAAACCCTGAACAAGTTACCGCCGATTTGGATGCCGCTTTTGACTATATTAAAAACGATG
>JBBQUI010000278.1:0-1669 GCA_038212575.1 Flavobacteriales bacterium | reverse complement strand
ACTTTGGTGAGCACTTCCTTTCCGCGTTCAAGAATTATGATTTTAAGGTTGGGATTTTTTTCTGCAGCATTGATCGCCGTAAAAAAACCCGCCGCGCCGCCGCCAATTATTATAACATCAGCCTGTTTCAAGCCAGGACTTTTTCTGCTGCAAAAGATTCGCATAGGGCGATGGTTTGTTTAACGTCATCCAAGGTGGTGCGTGGGTTTATTAAGCACATTCGCAGCACAACCTGTTTGTTTAGCACCGTAGTAACCAACAACGCCTGTTGAGAATCCACCACATTTTTGGAAATGCGTTGGTTCAGCGCATCCAGTTTTTTTTCTGAAAGTTTATTTCCAATCGGATTGTATCTAAAATTAATCACCGCCAAAGTAGCAGGCGAAATGATTTCCCAATTGGAGCTTTTACGAAGAAAACTTTCAGTTGCTTCTGCCAGTTTTACGTTATAGGTTATCGCTTTTCGGAATTCACCCATTCCAAAGGTTTTCACAGACATATAAAACTTTAATGCACGGAAGCGTCGCGTCAATTCAATACCGTGATCGTAAAAGTTTATTTCGGAAGTATTGCCTTCAATATCGCGCAGATATTCTGGTTTTTCGGTGAAAGTTCCTTTTAGCCATTTGTGGTTTTTTATTAAAAGACAGCCTATTTCATACGGTTGAAAAAACCATTTATGTGGATCTACTGTAAGCGAATCTGCCTTTTCAATTCCTTTTAAAAGTTGTTTTCCGTTTTCGGAAAGAATCGCGAAACCGCCGTAAGCGCCGTCAATATGGAACCAAATGTCTTCTTTTTTACAGATTTTCGCAATATCTGAAAGAGGATCAACCGTTCCCGTATTGGTAGTTCCGGCAGTTGCAATCAAGCAGAATGGTTGCAAACCTTCCAAACGGTCTTTTGCAATTGCGTTCTTTAATTTGTTGAGTGAAAATTTGAACTCGCCATCTGTTGGAATCACACGGATTTGTTCCTTCCGAAAACCCAAAACACGAATTGCTTTTATATTTGAAGAGTGTGCTTGGTCTGAAAGATAGATCACCGCCTTGCTAAAATCGTCGCCACATTTTATTGCACGTGCAGTTACTAAGGCAGTTAAATTAGCCATAGAACCACCACTTGTAAATATTCCACCACCTTTTTTCTGAGGAAAACCGAACATTTTTAACAGCCAGTTCATCGTCACGATTTCCATTTCGGCTGCGGCGGGAGAAGCCGCCCAACCACCAGAAAAAATATTGAAGCCAGAGGCCAAACTATCAGCCATCGCACTAATATAATTACTGGGCCCGGGAACGAAGGAGTATGATTTCGGGTGCGAAACAATGTTACTTTTAGTCATCACTTCTTCCAAAACAAAATTCAAAACTTCTCTTGGGTCGCTTGGTTTTTCGGGAGCATCTTCAAGAAATAATGCTTCCATTTCTTCACGGGAACCTGATACTACTGGCAGCTTCTGGTTTTGTGTTGTAAAATGTTCCACAATGGCATCAACCACTTCATAGCCATAGCTTTTCATTTCTTCATTACTCAATTCCAGCGTAGCTTTATTTTGAATTTTCACGTGTTTTTTTGATTTTTTTGAAAGAGCAAAATTACGGTTTTAGCGAAGAAATTACAGCTTTTAAACCAATAAAAAATGCCTTGACGAAAAGACAAGACATTT
>JBBQUI010000277.1:0-1704 GCA_038212575.1 Flavobacteriales bacterium | reverse complement strand
AACAACTAATTCATTTTCTGGAACTCGCATTTCCTTTTCTCCCAACGGTGTTTTCACAACTTCTGTTTTATACTGCAAAGTCTTACTCATTTCATAACTGAGAATTTCACCAATGCGTTCAATGTTTTTGCGAAAGCGCATTGAATCTTTTTGGAGTGTAACGTCGCGCATTTCCAAGATAAATTGGTTGAGAATTGATTTTTCGTTGCTGAAATCGTGGACTATCATAGTTTGGAGGAATTGGTACTAAGTTATAATTTCTTAATGATGAATCCTACCACCCTGTTTTTTAAATTTATTTTTTTGAGCATTAAAGTATTGTTAATAGTGGCTGGAGGCCACTGAGGAACAAGACAAGTTGAGAAATAAATGATTTATTTCTTCTTTGAAGTTTGGCAGAGCACGCCAGACATCATTCACGATTTACAGTGATGATTTTTTTATTTTTTTTGAAAATTAACTTTAAGGCGCTGCACCTATTTACGCATCTATCACGTAATTTGATGTTATTATTTGCACTTCTGTTGTATCCATTTAATTTGTATATTTGTCAAAACTTTATGAAAATAATCGTTTCCATATCGATGTCATTCTTATTCCTTTTCCAAGGAATGGCTGCCAATATAGAAGTTTGTGAGCAGATTGAAGAGATATCCCATTTTCTTTCACATTATCAAGAACATAAGGAATTTGACGGTTATTCTTTTCTTGAATATGTTTACGAAGATTATATAAACGATGATGGAACTTTAGACGACCATCACCAAGATTCAGAACACGACAATGCTCCTATCCATTCCAACCACCAATGTTGTCAGCATTTTGTGTTTTATGCACCGTTTGAATCTTCATTGATAAACGTGGTTTCTTCCGAAGAACAGACTTTATCCAACTACTACACTTTTCAATTCAATTCCCGTTTTCTGGAAGCACCGTTCCAGCCCCCTAAAGTTTAATGATAAATACCTGCGACCTGTGCACTGTGACTTTTTAGTGAAAGTGTATTGCGGGTATCTTATAAATTTCAATTACTTAAATAATCATTAAGTAACTACAGCCAATTTATAAATTCATTAATACTTTTTTATGCTTAATAAAATAATTAGGTATTCCATAACCCATAAACTGGTTATAGGATTACTCACTTTAGCCCTTATTGTTGCAGGTGTTTATTCGCTTCGGCAGCTCCCGGTGGATGCAGTTCCTGATATTACGAACAATCAAGTTCAGGTTATTACCAATTCGCCAACACTTGCTGCGCAGGAGGTTGAGCGCTTAATCACATTTCCCATTGAACTCACGATGGCAACCATTCCTCAGATTGATGAAATCCGTTCGTTTTCACGCTTTGGATTATCGGTTGTTACCATTGTTTTTGAAGAAGACGTGGATGTGTATTGGGCAAGACAGCAAGTAAACGAGCGACTTGCTGATGCCCAAGCCAAAATTCCCGAAGGTATCGGCAAACCTGGGATTGCACCTTTGACAACCGGTCTTGGTGAAATTTATCAATACGTCATCACCACAAAACCCGGATTTGAAGATAAGTATACCGCAACCGAACTTCGGACAATTCAGGATTGGGTCATCAAACGCCAATTATTAGGAACAAAAGGTGTTGCCGACGTCAGCAGTTTTGGTGGATACTTAAAACAATATGAAATTGCCGTTCGTCCCGAGCGATTAAACGCAATGGGGATTTCC
>JBBQUI010000276.1:0-1789 GCA_038212575.1 Flavobacteriales bacterium | reverse complement strand
ATCGACTTGGGGAACAATTACCAACGTTTTGGTCCATGGGAAGCTCCGTTGGATTGGCAGGCAATTTTCAGATCGCCAGATTATTATATGGACCGATTGCTGAGCGATGAAGATTTGGAAAGTAATTTTCGGTATGAAATGCCCGAAGAACTTCGCGTGGAATTTGCAAAAAGTAAAGAGGTTTATTTCGATATAAAATCTACCTATCAAGAGGCGACGTTTCGGGGCGAATCTTCAAAAGTAGTACTGGAACGTTCTATCGTGCAGCACGCTTATATCTGTATTGAAAACAGCGAAGACGTTTATGACGCTTTAGGTTTGGCGAAAATGTTGGGCGATGATATTGACCATCGCATTGAAAAATATTCACAGTGCATCAGCAAAAGCACGCACAATTTTATAAGTTGGCTTAAAGACGATTATCGCTTAAAACTTCGCAGTTATCTACGTGATAATTTTGATGCCGTTTTTGAAGAAATCCACGGACATCCACCGGAGGATTAAACTTTCTAGCTTGAAAGTGATAATTATTCAAAAAATAATTATGGTTTTTTTTCACCATAATTTACAATCACTGTTATTTTCTCGTTGTAATTTCTTACATTTAAAATTGAAAATAAATCTATAATAAAATGATTTACAGATAGTAGGGCATTTTATTATTGAAAACGCAGTTTTCTTTCCTCACTAGATTATTTCCAAGATTAGTATAGACTTTTTAACTTTTAATATAAACTGACTTCCCGCAAGTTCAGTTCTTTTTAAATATTAATTTTAAAACTAATATTATGGGCACACTTTTTCTTGGTAGCTGTGATATAGGTAAAGCACCTTCAGATCGCAAAAAATTTCTTTCCCAATACCACAAAGATGGATTAACAACCTCTGCAGTATCCTTTAGGGATGACGATAGAACCACTTGGCGTTCTTTTAGGCCCGGCGACACAAGTGAAGTAGCTGAACTACAACAATTTCTTTTTAAAGCTGGTTTTATGCCGAGAGGAGTTATTGACGGAATTTTTGATTATGTAACACAAGCAGCGGCTAGATTGTTTCAGGAATACATTCGCACGATGGATACAGAAGGTGATAAAACTATGGTTCCCGACGGCATAGTGGGCAATGGAACAATGCAACATGTTCAGCGCTGGAAAAACCAAGGAAAAGTAGCAGATTGGGGTAAATCATCTTCAGCAAATCCAACAAAAGAGTACAGTGATTGGATAAAGCTACTCAATGAAGCGAAAGCACATTACAAATCAAATCCAGGGCCCATTATGCAGGCAGTAAATGCTCTTTCCAAAACATATTCTACCATTAAGGTAAATGACTGGAATTTCTCAACTGATGAAATCCATTTAATCGGAATACGCCGCAAACAAGAAAGCGCAGAGGCAGTTAGGCGGGCAAATGATGACTTTTTTGTATTACTGGTAAACGGAATGGTCTTCAAGTTTTGGGGTTCTACAGACCCAAGCAAGAATATGGTTAAAAATAACATTCCTCCTTCGCTTGTGGAAGGGCAACACAAATACAGGTTTGGCTGGCACAAAATATCTGAAGATCAGAAAATTTATCGTGCATTGAAACCCTATGATTCAGCTGGGGTAATCATTTTGCGGGACTTGGACAGGGACAATGCACTTACGGCACATGATCTCACGGTTAAAGGCAATAATAGTCTGGAAGTAAACAATAGTATTAACATCCACTGGTCTGGAGTTGGCGCCTCAAATTGGTCTGCGGGATGCCAAGTAATTGCTGGAAAAAACTATATCAACAACCAAAA
>JBBQUI010000275.1:0-1831 GCA_038212575.1 Flavobacteriales bacterium | reverse complement strand
TTGACGACTATCAAGTAGAAGACCTCAGCAAAATTGAAAAGCCGTTCAAAGAAAACTACAGTATTTCCATAGAACCCGAAATAGTGGGAGACAAAGTGATTCTTTACCCCTTTTTCAACAAAACTTATATATCTGAAAATCCCTTCACAATGAAGGAAAGAAGTTACCCTATGGATTTTGGTTTTCCATTTACGAATACCTATTTAATTTCAATAGATTTGGGCAATGTATATGAAATTGAGCAAATTCCAAATAGCAGAAGCATCAAGCTTCCTGGCGAAGATGGCGAATGTTCTGTAACCTATGTTGCCGAGGGAAGCAAAATAAATATTCGTTTCAACATGAAACTTAATGTATACCGTTTTCCAGCTGATGCCTATCAATCACTTAAAGAATTTTTCGGCACCATGATAACTATATTGAAAGATGAGCCCATTACATTGAAAAAAGTCTAAAAACAGGAGCCTGATGAATTTTCACAAAATTGTATTTTTTTTACTTTTTGCCATCATACCCTTTTTCAGTTTTGCCCAAGAACGCCAAACAGCGGAATATGGATATCTTTCCCCAAATGATATTTCTTTAAAAGTTTACGAAAAAGACACAACCGCTGCTGCTGTGGTTTTATACGAATACGGTTATTATTATTTTGATGCCGTTGGGGAAAACATCAAATTAATTAAGGAAGTCCATAGAAAAGTAAAGGTTCTTGACTCCAAAAAATTTGATGGTAATACTGTGGATATCCCACTTTATTTTTCCGAAGAAACAAGTGAAAAAATAACAGGTTATAAAGCAATGACCCACAACGACAATTCAAAATCTATTGTTACTAAAGACGCTGTATTTATAACCTCGGTTCCAGAGATTGGCAAAGCTTTTAGGATTGCATTTCCAAATGTAAAAAACGGAAGTGTTATTGAATATTTTTACAAAATTGAATCTCCTTTTCTTTTTAATTTCTATGGGTGGGAATTTCAAGGCGAACTTCCTAAAATTTATAGTGAATTTTTATTCAAAATACCCATAGATTTTCAGTTCAACAATGTGCTTTACGGTAAACAGCCCTTATATTTGAATAGATCACAAGTAGTTAATGACTGTTTGCAAACAACCTATAATACACAGATTATTAGTTGTCCCATGACCTTGTACGCAATGGTGGATGTTCCTGCATTTCATGAAGAAGATTATATGCTTTCAACAAAAAATTATATTTCACGAGTAGAATTTGAGCCTAAAGAAATTAGAAGTGCTGCGGGATGGAGTAAAGTTAAAAAGTTTTCTACCGAATGGGAAGATGTAGACAAACTTTTAAAAAAAGGAGACATAGGCAATCAACTAAATAAATCGAACTATTTTAAAAAAAACCTACCAGATTCCATCCTTTCAAAAACGGACAATCTTGAAAAAGCAAAAGCAATCTATAGCTTCATTCAAAACCATTATACATGGAATGGCAGTTATTACAGTTCAGAAACACAAGTAAAAGATGCTTTCAATTCAAAAAAAGGCAGTGTTCCAGAAATTAACCTTTCACTCATAAATGCACTGGAAGCAGCTGAGCTCGACGCCAAATTAATGCTATTGTCAACAAGGCAAAACGGACTTCCTACGGAACTCTATCCTGTACTGACAAAATTTAATTACACCGTCGCCGTGCTCAAAATTGCAGACCAAACTTATCTACTGGACGCCACCAACAAACAAGCTCCTTTTGGGGTAATCCCTTTTGCAGCTTTAAATGTTCAGGGTCGTGTTATGGATTTCAAAAAGGGAAGTTATTGGATGCCCATTGAGCCTTTTAAACAAAACATCTATTATGCAAATG
>JBBQUI010000274.1:0-1850 GCA_038212575.1 Flavobacteriales bacterium | reverse complement strand
CAGTGTTGCCATTCCTTCCAAAAACGTGGCGGAATCCTTTATTTTTTCAACGTATTCCATTGGGATTACTTCTCCCGTTTTATAATGCGTGGCGAAAAGTTCCAAGGTTTCTTTTTCGTAACACCAATTCTCCAAAATCTGGCTTGGCAGTTCTACAAAATCCCAGAAAACACTCGTGCCCGAAAGGCTAGGGTAGTGGGTGTTTGCTAACATGCCGTGCAGCGCGTGGCCAAACTCGTGGAATAATGTTGTTACTTCATTAAAAGTTAGTAGTGAAGGTTTGCTGGCCGTCGGTTTCGTAAAATTGCAAACTATTGAAATATGCGGACGTTCATTTTTTCCGTCCTTCATTTGTTGGGGTTTATAAGATGTCATCCAAGCGCCATTGCGTTTTCCTGCCCGCGGGTGAAAGTCTGCATAAAAGATGGCAACCAGTTCGCCCTCGTCATCTTTTACTTCGTATGTTTTTACGTCGGTGTGATATTTATCGATGCTCTGCACTTCTTCAAAATGAAGTCCGTAGAGTTTTTGGGCAACGGTGAAAACGCCATTGATTACGTTCTTCAGTTCAAAATATGGCTTCAGCTTTTCATCATCAAGATTGAAAAGCTTCTGTTTCAATTTTTCAGAATAATACGCGCCGTCCCATTTTTCTAGATGGTCGATGCTGTCTAATTCTTTTGCGAAGGCCGTCAATTCTTCGAATTCTCTTTTGGCAGCTGGTTTTGCTTTTTCGAGCAGTTCAGTTAAAAATAATTTTACTTTTTCCGGTGTTTCTGCCATGCGTTCTTCTAGCACAAAATGAGCGTGGCTTTTATAACCCAATAAATTTGCCCGTTTATGGCGAAGCGTTGCAATCTGCAAAACATTTTGTTGGTTGTCCAATTTATCATTGTGAAAACCTTTTGCTCCAAAGGCAATCGCCATTTTTTTACGCAGTTTGCGGTTATCGGCATAGGTTAAAAATGGAGCGTAACTCGGGTAATCCAATGTGAAAACCCAACCTTCTTTTCCTTTTTCTTCGGCGGTTTGTGCCGCTGCTTCAAGTACGCCTTCCGGTAAGCCCGAAAGATCCTTTTCATCTGTAATATGAAGTTCAAACTTATTGGTTTCTGCTAATATGTTTTCGCCGAAAGTAAGGCTTAGCTTTGAAAGCTCGGTGTCAATTTTTCGCAGTTTCGATTTCTTTTCTTCGGATAGATTGGCACCGTTTCTTGAAAAAGCTTTGTATTTTTTATCGAGCAGCATTTGCTGTTCTCCGGAAAGTTTTAATGTGTCTTTTTGGTTATAAACCGTTTTAATTCTTTCAAACAACGCCTCGTTCAACAACATGTCATTACTGAATTCAGTAAGCATAGGCGAAATCTCTTGTGCTAGTTTTTGAATTTCGTCATTGGTTTCGGCGCTGTTGAGGTTGAAGAAAATACTCGTTGCTCTATCCAACTTTTCGCCTGTATTTTCAAGGGCTTCTACTGTGTTTTTAAAAGTAGGTTCTTCAGCATTTGAAGTGATTGCATCAATTTCCCCCTTTGTTTCTTCAATCAATTTGCTGATTGCAGGGAGGAAATGTTTGTTTTCTATTTTGCAAAATGGGGCGGTGTTGAAGGGATGTAATAGTGGATTGTTGTTCATTGTTTTTTAAAAATTGTAGGCGCGCGATTAATCGCGCGCCTACGGAATTATTGATATATTATTTTTTCATTTTTTTGGCGCCTTCTTCAACCTTTGTTTTAAGGCTTTCTTTGTAAGCAATAATCTTATCCAAAACAGCTTTATCGGAAGACCCGATAATTTGTGCTGCTAGAATACCCGCATTTTTGGCGCCATTAAGCGCAACGGTGGCAACGGGA
>JBBQUI010000273.1:0-1895 GCA_038212575.1 Flavobacteriales bacterium | reverse complement strand
CGGATTACGATAGATTCATCAGTGGTGTACATTCTGATGCTCGCACCCAAAAGATCTATTTCTTCTTCCAACTGCTCTGGCGTTTTATTGGCTGTACCTTCCATCATTATATCGCTCATCAAATTTGCAACGCCATTCTTTTTCATATCGTCCAATAAATGGCCCCCTTCAATTACCAAACTGAAGTTAACGGTTGGTATTTCATTTTGCTCAATTCCTGAAACTTTTATGCCGTTTTCCAAATTTGCATTCCACATTTCAGGAACATTAAGTTCTGGTGCGGGACCTTGCGTGGGTGGTGTTGAACGGTCAAAATTGGAAGGTGTTTTTACTATTTCAGACTTTTCATCTTCCACTTTTTTGGTAACGTTTTCTTTAATTTCTTCCTCAACAACTTTTGCTTTTTCAGAATTTTCTGCAATCAATTCAAGTTGTCCTTTTGGAACAAAACTGGTCATCACATAGGGTTTGTTCTTGATATATTTGTTGTAAACTCGCATTACATCTTCTTTGGTAACCTTTTTTATATTTTCAATATCTTGGGTTATAAAACCAGGGTCACCGGTAAAAACATTATATCTGGCAAGTTGAAAAGATTTCCCCAAAACACTGCTTATTCCATTGTAAAACTGAGTTTCTAAACCTGCTTTAATTCTTTCTATATCACGATCTGTAACTCCCTCTTTTTCAAAAAGTTCAAATGCTTCATTAATTCCACTTTCAATAGAATCCAAATCCACACCATTATTTGCTGTTATTGAAATTTGAAAATCTCCAGCCAATTCATTCGAGCTGTTGTAAGCTGTTGTTCTTGCCGTTAAATCCTTTTCTTTAACCAATACTTTATAAAGCGGCGCCTTTTTTCCTTCGGAAAGAATTTCGCCCAAAAAGTCCAAAGCATAGGCATCTTCAGTGTATTGTTCGAGAGTTGGCCAAACCATATTTAATTGTGGGGCGGTAGCAAAATTATCTTCGTGATAAAGTCTTTTGGTTTCCGAAAGCGTTACTGGTTGCGGCTTTAACGGTTCCACTTCTTGACGGCGCTTTATTTCACCAAAATATTTTTCAATCATTTTTTTTGCTTCGGCAGTGTCAAAATCACCCGCCAATACTAAAGTAGCGTTGTTCGGACCGTAAAAACGATCATAAAATTCCTTAACATCATCCACCGTTGCATTTTGAAGATCTTCCAATTCGCCAATAACCTGCCAATTGTATGGGTGGCCTTCTGGATATAAATTTTTATCAATCACCCAACCCGTGTGGCCGTATGGATTGTTGTCTACACGCTGGCGTTTTTCGTTCTGCACCACTTCCTGCTGATTTTCAAAAGCAGTTTCGGTTACGGTGTTTATCAAATAGCCCATTCGGTCGCTTTCCAGCCACATTACGGTTTCCATTGCGTTTTTTGGAACCACTTCATAATAAACAGTTCCATCTTTCCAAGTTCCGCCGTTCAGCGTTCCTCCGGCATCTTGAATTGTTTTGAAGAATTGGTCCTGCGGCACATTTTCAGATTCCTGAAAAAGCATGTGCTCAAACAAGTGGGCAAAACCGGTTCGTCCTGTTTTTTCACGGTTGGAGCCAACACCGTACTGAATGGCGAGGGAAACAATTGGATCACTTTTATCTTGGTGAAGAATTACATCAAGCCCGTTTTCGAGTTCATATTTTTCAAACGGAACGGAGAGTTTTGCGTTATCGTCTGCAATAGCTGCTTTTTCATTTTTACAGGAAATAGCAAGAAGAGCTACGGAAGCCAAGGCTACGAGGCTCATTTTAAGGGAAGTTTTAAACATAATGAATAGATTTTTTAAGAAAGTTTTAAAGATACTATGTGAAGTAGGTTTTACTCTTAAAAATAAGTTAAAACGAAGCCGAAATTATTGATGGTG
>JBBQUI010000272.1:0-1913 GCA_038212575.1 Flavobacteriales bacterium | reverse complement strand
TGGAGGAGAGTGGAAATCTAAGGGAAGTTAAAGTGGTTCAAACTAAGATTGATACTTTTGAAATAAATTATGTAAGTGGAGAAGCATTGACCGAGGAAAAGAAGAGTTTTATTGCAAAAACATTGGAGCAATATTTGGAGTCTGGATTAATTTTTATATTCCACCGAAAAGAGCAGTTGGACAGGTCTGAAAGCGGTAAATTGAAACAGTTTGTTTCTTTGGTTGAATTGTAATTTTGGATACGTGGAAAAAGAAATTCTTCTCATAACGAACTACTTTCCCCCAGAAAAAGGCGCAGCATCCAACCGAATGTTTAGCTTGGCAGAAGGACTGGGAAAGGCAGGATTTAAAGTAAAAGTTGTTTGCCCACTACCCAATTATCCCACTGGAAAAGTTTTTAAAGATTACAGCGGAAAAATATCTACGTCTGAAAATGTTTCTTTTGGAAAAATAACCCGATTGTGGGTATGGCCAAGCAATTCTGCCAATAAATTTTTGCGGTTGCTGTCAATGGTTTCTTTTTCAATTAGCTTGGTTTTGTTCTTCATTTTTACTAAAACCCCGAAAAAGATATTTATTCAATATTCACCAGTTTTTGTGGGGTTTACTGCGGTTTGTTTAGGGCGTTTGTTTTCTAAAAAAATAATTCTAAACGTTTCAGACCTGTGGCCTTTGGCGGGATTGGAGATGGGGATTTTAAAAAAAGGCACTTATTATTCCCTATTACTGAAAATGGAGCGTTACTGCTATCGGAATGCAGATTTGATTGTTGGTCAATCCAATGAGATTCTTGTACATATTTCAAATTTTGAAAAAGAAAAAACCTCTTTTTTATATCGAAATATTCCGGATTTTGAAGCGCCCACAATCACACAGCTATCATTTTCCGAAGAAATAAAAATTGTATACGCAGGCTTATTGGGAGTTGCTCAAGGAATTTTTGAAAACTGCCAACGAATTACATTTGCAAATAACGTGAGTCTTCATATCTATGGAGCTGGTCCAGAATCTGAAAAAATTCAAGATTTAAAAAAACAAAATATTCACTTTTATGGCGAATTGAGTAGAGAAGACTTGCACAACGAATTGCAGAACTATGACATTGCTTTCATTCCTTTGATAAAACGAATTTACGGCTCCGTTCCATCAAAAATATTTGAATATACACGTTTGGGCCTACCCGTGCTTTATTTTGCAGGTGGAGAAGGCGAAGATATTGTAAAAAAAGAATCGTTGGGATGGGTTGTGGAGGTAAACGATATTAAGACTCTGCAAGATTTTATAAATACAATTTCTACGACAGAATTAAACCGTTTTCCAAAAGAAGCTGTTCAGAAGAACTCCGTTTCGGCTTTTGATTTCAAAAAGCAATTTGAAGCATTTACCGATTCAATTGAAGGTGTTTAATAGGCTTTGTCTTCACCGCGCAGTGCATTAAATATAGTTTGGAACACTATTTTAATATCTAAAAAAAGACTCCAGTTTTCAAGATAAAAAATATCATATTTAACCCTGTTGATAATATGATTGTCATCTTCTACCTCTCCACGATATCCGCTTATTTGAGCTAAGCCAGTAATTCCAGGTTTTATGAAATGGCGCACCATAAATTTATCTATCCGCTCTGCATACATATGGGTGTGGCTAACCATATGTGGCCTCGGTCCTACCACAGACATATCTCCTTTAAGCACATTGATAAACTGTGGTAGTTCATCAATACTGGTTTTTCGGATTATTCTACCAACCCTCGTCACTCGTATATCTCCTTTTGAAATTTGATGAAGATGCGCCATCGGGTTTGGCTTCATAGATCTAAATTTGTAACAAAAAAACTCTTTATAGTCCAAACCATTTCTTTTTTGTTTAAAGAACACCGGGCCTTTGGATTCTAGTTTGATTAGCAATCCAAG
>JBBQUI010000271.1:0-1914 GCA_038212575.1 Flavobacteriales bacterium | reverse complement strand
ATATTTCGCTTTAGCATAAAGCACGTCCATTTTTATCAAATATTCCTGATAGCTTGCCAAAAGTGATGCGTGCGGACGAACAAATTCCGTCAACGCCTTTAATATTCGCTTTACTTCTTCGTCTTCTTCATATAACAAATTGCTAAGTTCATTAGCATATTCAAGCGTTTCTTGTGGTTCAATGTAAACAATGCTTCCCGTTTTTGAGCTTCCCAAAACAGCTCCTTTCACTTTTTTGCGGTGCATCGCCTTTACTGCCAAAACACGCCGATTTTCAACAACAGACTCACGGATTTCGTCCAAATAATCGTTTTGAATGTATTGCGAAAGTGCTTTTGTGAAAGAGGAATTAATTTTTCCTTTCACCACATTCAATCTCCTGCGAATTGTGCCAAGTTCAGTGGAGGCTTCATCTTTTATTTCACCGTATTTGTCTACTCGTTTGTTTATTTCTTCGGAAATGATTGAAGTGTAATTTACCTCTTCCGAAAAGGAATTCAGGTGTATATAGAATTCCTCAAACTTTTTGAAGAATTTCAAAAGAATACGAGTGGTTTCAGAAATGGAAAGGATTTTTCGAAAGCCTGAAATTTCAATCGAACTGTTTTCAATATCAAGCAATCGTAACTCTCTAAAGATAGGGTCAAAACCGTGGTTTGGAATACGGTTATCACCGTTAAACGAAGCCGTAAATTCCTTAACGCGTTGCAATTCGGGTTCAATTTCAGTGAAATCTTGAAAAGGTGCAATAGCCAAAACTTGCTCTCGTCCGGGTTCGGTTACGCAAAATTCCGAGACCTGCCGCAGTACCGCAGGAAATTCAAGGTCTTCTAAAGTTTTACTGTCTATACGGGCTTTCCGTTTTATTTCCATTAATTTTACTTTTTCAGCAATCATACAAAAGTAAGAATAATGCAGGTAACAATCGAGCCCGGATGGAAGGCGATTTTAAAGGAAGAATTCGAAAAACCATATTTTATTGATTTGGCTGAATTTGTGAAATCAGAATATACTTCCACAAAATGTTTTCCCCCGGGAAAGGAGATTTTTTCAGCTTTCAACCATACGCCATTTGACGAAGTGAAAGTTGTAATAATAGGGCAGGACCCATATCACGGCCCAGGACAGGCGCACGGTCTTTGTTTTTCTGTTGGCGAAAATGTTGCTGTTCCACCTTCCCTGAAAAATATTTTTGAAGAAATAAGAACCGACATTGGCTCGCCAATTCCACAAAATGGAAACTTAGAACGTTGGGCGGACCAAGGTATCTTACTTTTGAATGCAACGCTAACTGTTCGTGCCCACCAGGCCGGAAGCCATCAAAATAAAGGTTGGGAAAAATTTACGGATGCCGTGATTGAAAAGCTTTCAGAAAAAAGAGACGGATTGGTTTTTATGCTGTGGGGAGGACCCGCGAAAAAGAAGGGAGCAAAAGTGGATACTTCAAAACATTTGGCATTAACAAGCGGCCATCCTTCGCCATTGGCAGCAAATAGAGGCTATTGGTTTGGAAACAAACACTTCAGTAAAACAAATGAATATTTAAAGGAAAAGGGAGAAAAACCAATTGAATGGTAATTTGAGTGAAAGAAAAGAAATGGGGATATTTCTTATTCTTCTTCGGGTACTTCTGATTCGGTAGCGTCATTGCAGCTAAATTGCAATAGCAGGAAGTTTGTGACTAACAACGCTCCCAAAACGATTAAAAAAGTAGTCATAATTAATGATTTTATATCAATAAGATGCAAGTTCCACTTTCGGGTTGCGTAAATATTAATATTTTTTTTTAGAAATTTTGTAAGATGTTGTTTTCCTGAATTTTATCGTCAATTAAATCCAGCTCCAACAGTTTTTGTTGAATATTTTCCAGCTCTTTTGAAGTTAATTGACGGTCACTCCATTCTGTTAACGATA
>JBBQUI010000270.1:0-2126 GCA_038212575.1 Flavobacteriales bacterium | reverse complement strand
CGATATCCCTTTCGGAACTACCACCAGCATAAGTGAGAGCCCGCTGCAGTTTGGTTTATTGTATGTGGGTACTGATGACGGCAATATCCAGGTAAGTAAAGACGGCGGCTATACCTGGACGTTAGTTAGCAAGAAATTACCTGCCAATTTATATGTAAGTCGTGTAAAAGCTTCTCAATATAAGCTAGGTAGGGTTTACGCTACGCTGAATGGTTACCGCAATGATCATTTTAATAGCTATGTTTATGTGAGTGAAGACTATGGCCAAAACTGGACAGCACTTGGGAAGGACTTACCGGCTGAACCGGTAAATGTAATATTAGAAGACCCGGAGTATGCCGATATTTTGTATGTAGGTACAGACCTTGGTTTATATTGTTCCTTTAACCGGGGTAATAGTTTTATGAACCTCGGTGCCAATTTACCAAACGTGCCGGTACACGATCTTGTTATACAGAACAGGGAAAAAGAACTGGTAGTTGGTACACATGGCAGGAGTATTTTTATTACGAAACTGAAAGATTTATATAAGAAATTAATAGAAATGAGGAGAAAATAATTTTATAATGCAATAAATTTCAATAAAAATAGGTTTAAAAATAAATTGTTTAGCTAGAAAAAATGCAATATTTTCATAGAATACTTAAACTTAAAATTTTACTATGAAACATTTAATTTCTCATCAGAAACAATCAATTAAAAGCAATTCTATTTTCTCAAAAAATCGAAAACAATTCTAGCAATTTTTTTTGGCGTATGTTTTCTTACCTCGTTTTCAACTTCCGAAAAAAATAAAGTTTCTACAAAAGCGAATTACGTCGAATACCAAAAAAATGATAAATCCTTAATAAGGGAATATTCAGTTCCAATTCAGTCGCAAGTATTTTTATCGGGGGCTGATATTATAGAGTTACTGCTATTTTAAATTTTATTTGGGATGGAGTACCAGGACATCCTGCTTCAAGCGCAGGATTAACGAACATTCAACTTACACAAACATGCCCCTCGAATTCAAATACTTACTATGCCAGACTATCGTCCTTTGCATACGATAATGGCTCAAGAACTACGAGCACTTTGATATTTGACACTTTGGAAGATGCAACATTGGATGCCGTTCTTTCTGATTGCTTGGTAATAGATAACTTAAAAGAAACTATTGATGTTTCAATTCAAAATGAAACAGATAATTGAGCAAACATATGCTGATCAAAATACACTTTGATGACAAAATTAAGATTGATATTTTCGCTATTTCTACTATTTCTTATACTTTCTTTTCGTTGTTCGAGAGATGCTATTTTTAAAGTGGTTTATACTTATACGGAAAGTCTTCCTAGCACCCGAGTTATAGCGGATGATTCAATGGAAATGATAATGATTGATGGTAGTGGAGATACGACCAGGAAGAAAATACCTAATAATTCAAAATGGAACAACCTCCAACTTTTCAGTTTTAGCATTAAGATTACCAGCACTGGTGATAACAATTCAGCAGTTATTGAATTTAATAACAATGAAATTGCAGGGAGTATTTTACCGCAAGCTGATTTTCCTGATAAAATAGTATTTAACAAAAACAAGTGGTATGCTCATAAAGATAATAGGATTAGAGAATTGCCTGACATAAAGGTTACAATGTCATCAACTGACTCTATAAAAAATATCCTCGGCTATCGTTGCAGAAAATACAATGTCAAGGAGGCTGTTGGCGGTCAGCAGTTTTATGTTTGGGTTTGTAAAGACTTACCTATTACATTAATGCCTGGCGGGGGGTACCAACCTTTTCCTGGTGCTGTTTTAGAAATGGTTTACCCGGAAAGAGGTGCACGCTTTATTGCAACTTCAATAACCAAAATATGAAAACAAGGTCCTGGTGATACCAGGACCTTGTTACTTATCAAACATCAAATTATAAAAGATTAATTTCGCCTTTTTATAATTAGATTTATTTTGAAAGATTACAAAGCATATTACATTATTTCTGCAAGCCCTGCAGAAGTTTACCTTGCGCTAACCAACCCTGCTACTATACAGTTATGGACGGGTGAAGCTGCCACGATGAACACAGAAGAAGGCAGCGAATTTTCTTTATGGGAAGGCAGTATTACGGGCAAAAATATTTC
>JBBQUI010000269.1:0-2127 GCA_038212575.1 Flavobacteriales bacterium | reverse complement strand
CCTTTGCTTTTCATATCTACTTCACGGATTGCTCCTATAATGGCGCTCACCTTTTTCATTGGATAATTCCGTGCGGCAGTTTGATAATCTTTTACAAAATATGGATTTACACCCAAAACTTTTGCTGCATCACCTTTGTTAGAAAGGGCGTGGTATTTTAAAAGTTTTGAAAAGAAACCGTAAAGCAACCCAACTGTCACTACCAAAGGATTGTTCTTCGGGTTTTGCGAAAAATATTGAATAATGGCAAACGCTTTTTTTATATTTCTTTCACCAAGTGCGTTCTGAAGTTCAAAATTGTTGAAGTCTTTACTAATACCAATGTTTTCCTCAATAATTTGAGGCGTAATCTGTTCACCTGGTTTTAAAATAAGTTGGAGCTTTTCGAGCTCATTATTTACTTTGCTTAAATCATTCCCAAGAAATTCGACCAACATTTGTGCGGCTTTTGGAGTGATTGTGTAACCTTTTCCCGCCAAAACACGTTTTATCCAATCTGGAACCTGGTTTTCGTAAAGCTTTTTACTCTCAAAAAGTTCGCCCATTTTGGCCACAGTTTTGGCAAGCTTCTTTCGTTTATCTAAGGTTTTATATTTATAGCAAAGTACCAAAATTGTTGTGGGCTGTGGGTTTTCGGCATAACTAAGCAAATTTTCAATAGTGCGCGAAAGGTCCTGTGCTTCTTTTACAATCACCACTTGTTTTTCCGCCATCATTGGGTAGCGTTTGGCGTTGCTGATTATATCTTCCACCGTAACATCGCGCCCATAAAGTACCATTTGGTTGAAACCTTTTTCTTCTTCGGAAAGTACGTTTTCTTCAATATATTTTGAAATGCCATCAATATAATACGGCTCCTCTCCCATCAAAAAATAGATGGGTTTTGTGTTTCCGTTTTTAATATCGTTGATGATGGATTTTACTTTGTCGAGCGGCATTGGACGATTTTCGATTAACGATTGTAGATTTTAGATTGTAAGGCCTAATTTTTGAATTTTGAACTTTAAATTTTGAATATTTGCAGATGCAAAAACTAAACTTTCCTGAATATTCGTTTCGCTTCAAAAGTAATGAAAATAAAACGTTGGTTTTTGATGATATAAGAAAAAAATTCGTGGTGCTTACGCCCGAAGAATGGGTTCGGTTGCACGTTGTTCAATTTCTTCTGAAAGAAAAAAACTATCCCAAAAGCCTTATTAACGTTGAAAAGCAACTAAAACTGAACAACACCGTAAAACGATATGACGTGGTGGTTTTCAACAATGATGGCAGCATTTTTTTGATTGTGGAATGTAAAGCACCGTCTGTTCCAATCACACAACTTACTTTTGATCAAATTGCGAGATATAATCTTGCTTTGGAAGCAGAATATTTAATGGTCAGTAATGGTTTGGAGCATTATTATTGCCAAATGGATTTTGAGAACGAACGCTATGTTTTTCTGAAAGAAATTCCAGTTCGGGATTCGTGACTTCGTTAATTCGTTAATTCCTGGCATAAAAGTTTGAATCCCAAATCTACAAATCCCGAATCCCGAATCCCGAATCCCGAATTAACGAATCCCGAAAAACTGTAAACTGCCACTGCCACTGGATACTTTTTAACTAAATTTGCCACCGTGAAAGTAGCCGTAGTTATACTCAATTGGAACGGAAAGGATTTATTGGAGAAATTCCTGCCTTCGGTAGTGAATTTTTCTAAAGAAGCAACTGTCTTTGTTGCCGATAACGACTCTTCGGACGACTCTGTTGCTTTTGTTTCAGAATTTTTCCCTTCAGTAAAAGTTATTCAAAACAAAGTAAACGGTGGTTATGCAAAGGGTTATAACGATGCTTTAAAAAACCTTTCAGAAGAAATTTTTGTGCTGCTCAACAGCGATGTTGAAGTAACCGAAAATTGGTTGCAGCCAATAATTTCAGAATTTGAAAAAGATGTTTCCGTAGTTGCCGCACAACCAAAAATCCTAGATTATAAAAACAAGGGATATTTTGAATATGCTGGCGCCGCGGGCGGATTTATTGATAAATACGGTTATCCCTATTGCCGCGGACGGATTTTCAATACTTTGGAAAAAGACGAAGGTCAGTACAACGATATTTCTGAAATATTTTGGGCTTCCGGGGCATG
>JBBQUI010000268.1:0-2144 GCA_038212575.1 Flavobacteriales bacterium | reverse complement strand
TAATAGAGTGGATGTATTTTTTGAGAGTTTTTTCATTTGTGGTTGCTCATTAAGAAAAAATAAAAGTTAGTGGTTCAATTGCTATTTCATTAATAAATTCTCCTGCAGAGGCTCCGATACTCAAAATGGGAAATTATGTGCGTGTGAGGAAAGTTTGGCTTTATTACCTTTTTGTCCGCTTTCTTTTGCCATTGGTTATATTGTATTTTTCTTCCTTAAATAAAAATAATCTTTTTATTTTTTTAGCTGTAATTTTAGGTGATTTTAACTTTATCGGATCGAAAAAAGTGTTTTGTACACCAGCCTACCGGGCTGTCAGGTTTGTGTAGTGAAACATATTAACTACAAAAGAACCCTCTATACAATGTACTATAAAAAATTGAAATGTAGATTGTGCCATTTATTCCTAAAACAAAAAGAGGTTTCGTGCCGACCGTTTCGGTGGCAGAGATAGTCAATGCCATTTTAAAAGCTGAAAACGGGGGTGAAATGGAACGGGATGTGGTAAAGGCACAAAGGAGATCTGGTCCTTTCCAGCGTAGACCTTAAAGGTAGCCATAAACCTACCAAAGGGGGAGGAGTGAACGTCGAATACCCAAGGGGGAAGAAGCGCAGGGCGACTTCAGCGTAGAATGGCTTTTTTTGAACGCGGATGTGGGGTTCGATTCCAAGGACCTCGGGGAAATCATGCTACAAAAATGAGATTATTGCTAACCTATGCTTCACAGGCGCAACGGATCCGCCGACGGGGTTCATCTATCTTGCTTTCATTATTACAGCACTAAAAAAAAATCAAAAAGAAAAGTGATGTTGTTTAAAGTGGTGCTTAATTTTGAAGTATCGAAATCAATTTTTCTAATTGTTGCTATCTCGTATTGCAATGATGGATCAATTGGTTCTAATGTTTAAATGAAATACTTGTCGTCTTCATGCTCTTGGTATGTAAATAGTGAATGTTGAACCAATGCCTGGCTTCCCTTCCGCTGTTATAAAACCATTGTGATTGGTTACAATATTTTTTACGATGGCTAAACCAATACCCGTTCCTATATATTCTTTTTTGCCATGAAGACGTTGGAAGAGTTCAAAAATTTTGGTGGCGTATTCATTTTCAAAACCAATTCCATTGTCAGTTATTTTTAGTGCGTGATATTCGTTTTGTTCGTTTGCTGAAGGATGCGCGATTTCTTTTCCGGGAACGAGTTCAGCAGTAATTTTGATATGCGGTCTAATTGACGGTCGGCTGTACTTGATAGCATTATCAATAAGGTTGGTAAAGAGTTGAGCAATCTGCACACGAACTCCGTTTATGGTTGGAAGGTTTTTATATTCAATAATTGCCTGTTTTTCACTGAGGCATAGATTAAGGTCGTTTTTTGATTCTTCCATAATGGTATTCAAATCGCAGGGAACAAAAATTAATTCGGCGGTATTTGTCTGGGAGTAACTGAGCAGGGAAACGATAAGGTTTTGCATGCGTTCACTTGCTGAAATAATGCGGTTAAAGTATTCCTGTGTTTTATCTGAAAATTTTTCTCTTTCTAAAATGAGCTTGCCGAAGGTCTGAATTTTTCTCAATGGTTCTTGCAAATCGTGAGAAGCTACGTATGCATATTGCTCCAGGTCAAAATTGGCGTTCTTTAAATCCCTTACGCTTTTTACAAGTTCAGCATTTTGTTGATTCATGATTTTTTCTTTTTCCTTGTTCTTTAAAATTACATACATAGTAATTGCGATTCCAAGAATAGCATACAAACGATTTACCAAGGCAATTTCAAATGCTATACCCTCAGGCGAAAAATAGATACCCAAACCAGTTAGTATTATCGAGGAAATTGATATGATGATCGTGAATCTGTTTCCAGAAATCCAGATAGTACATAAAATAGGAATCATGTATAGGAATCCTTCATTTAGCCCTCGAGAAGTAAATAAATCAACTAAGAATACAAAAACTGTAGCAAAGGATACAAGAAAAATATTTCTGTTATCGGTGTTCGTTATTTGGGATTTCATCAGAAGTTTCTGTTAAATTAACCTATAGCTGGCTTTAAAACGAAGAACTTTCCCCGTTTATTTTGTTGCTGCCCTATTTATTGTTATTTGTTCGAATTAAGGATTAATTTACAAAAGAAACCAAAATC
>JBBQUI010000267.1:0-2213 GCA_038212575.1 Flavobacteriales bacterium | reverse complement strand
AAGCTTTATTTCAAGTCCGTTGGATGAAAGCACTTGCATTTTTTCGCTAAGTTCCTGTTGTCGTACTTCATAAACAAAAACTTTGTTCCAAGGAGCAATGATGTGAAAACCTTCGCCCAAAGGCGGTTCGTCGGTAACCACACCATTTCCGAAGGTTTCATATAGTACTCCGGCGTGTCCAGAGCTAATAGTTACAGAGGATTTTGCAATTAAAATAATCAGCAAAATAACTCCTATGATTACGGGAATCGTCAATTTTGGCAATCGTTCCATATTTATTTGGTTTGGGTTTTTATATGAGGCCATTATATTTTCTGATAAACCACTCAGCCGCTAAGGCAAGAACAATAAGCGCGAGCAGGTATTTCCAATCGATCAAAGGTACCACTTTTTGTTCGTTTCTTTCAATGTTTTGATAGTTAGTATTCTCAACCAACGCATTTATTAAGGAATCGCTCTGTGTTACAAAATAGGCTTTTCCATTAGTGTTTTGTGCAACACGGCGAAGTTTGGATACATCTGCGTTGAGGAATTGTTGTTCAACATTAAAATCCAAAATAGTGAATCTGCCACTGCTGGAAACTGCTTCATTTGAAACTGAAATGGTATAATTATATTCCCCAGCCGGAAGACTGTTTAAATCCACTTCATAATAATTGTTCCGCAAAAGCATTGGAAAAATTGTTTGCTTTTCGGTTTCTGTGTTTTTTACAGTGATGTTCAGCGATGCGCGGTTGTCGAAAACATAATTTTTGTCGAAATATTGGGCCGAAAGTTTTATTGGACTGTTGTTGTAATAAAACGTTTCTGAAGATACTTCCAGCCTACTTCGCCGCTTGTTTGAAGCGAGGTATTGCACAAGATTTCCTATAAAGTCATCAAAACTTTGGAAGCTTTCCGTTTCCAAAAAACTTCGTGCGCGCCAGCGCCAAAATCCTTCACCGTCCCAGATAGCGTTGCGTTTTCCGTTTATTTCCATTGTGGCGAGCAAAGGATTTCCGTTGGAAATTCCGCTCACGGTTTGTTCCAGCATTACTTCATTCGGAATGGAAATGTTAAGGGCGCCAAACTCTGTGTGAAGCGGCGGAAAATTATCAAAACCGATATCTTCTACAGCAAAAGTGCCGTAATTGTTATTGAGCTCTGCTTGCACATCGTCACTCTGATTGGACGCTTCTTTGTTGAAATTGTCCTGTGCACCGTTCAAAAAATACCAATCGGTTTGCAATCCCGAAATAACCCAAGTGTTTTTGTTGAGTTTTTCAATTTCTGCAAAAACCGAAGCGAAGCTCCGATCTGGTTGATAAAGGATTACAAGTTGATAATCATTGAGAATACTTACCGCTTCCGCTGGTTTTTTGAAAGTAACGGTGCGACGCTCGTTTGTAGTTATCGCTTTTTTTAGCGCGCCCAAATCTGGATGGGTGATCTTACTGACGACCAAAACGTTGGTAGCCTGGTCTATAACTTCAACTGCGAACTGTTTGTTGTTGTTGGTTTTGTTTTTTTCATCTACAAGCGGAAGAATTTGCGCGGTATATTTTTGAAGTCCGACGGAATTGGCGGGAAGCGTGAAATTTAATGTTTTTGAAGATTCATTTTCCGAAAATGAAATATTTGTTCGATACACGGTTGCTGCGCCCTGAGTAACGATAAATTCTGAGTTTGCAGAATTTGTTCCGCTGTAATTTAATATGACTTCAACCGGAAATTGGTTTTTTAGAAAAGCGTAACGATTGGTATTTAACTGCTCAATTTTTAGGTCTGTATATTTTATGGAATCTCCCAGAATTAAGGGATAGATTTGATTTTTAAAGGTTGCGGAAGAAAATTCGTAATCAGTCCCGAGAGTTTGATTGCCATCTGTAATTATGATTGTTGGAGCCGTTTGGTTTTTGAAAAGTTCATTTACAGAAGAAAGTGCCTTGGAAATATTGGTGTTCTTTTCATTAAAAGACAGGGAATCGCTTTCGCGGAAATCACTTCCAAAGGAATAATAAGAAACGTCGAATTTATCGTTTAACTCACTATTCTCTTTTAGCTTTTGAAGAAAATCGGAAACGTTTTCCTTTTGGCCCAACTCCCCCACCGAAGTTGAATTGTCAATCAGAACAGGCAGTTTCGGCTTTTCAATAGTATAAGTTTCACTTTTGAATTTTGGGTTGATAAGCAAAAGCAGAATGAAAAAAAGTGTAATAAAACGTAACACTCCA
>JBBQUI010000266.1:0-2217 GCA_038212575.1 Flavobacteriales bacterium | reverse complement strand
AAAAATCCTAAACGAAAGCAAACTATGTATTCAAAAAATAGACAAATAGTAGTAAAATCATGGCTTTTCGCTCGTATCTAACTTTGTGCTTAATTGAAAGTATTGTGCTTCGTAATCGCAGACTTTTCCTATAAGTAATGTTAGCAGCATGTATAGAAAAAACAACAATCCTATCGAAAGTTTAATAAATCATATTGCCCATTTTATTCCTGTTTCAAACGCATTGAAAAACCGGATTGAATCTATTGGTGAAATAAAGAAATTTCCTAAAGGCCGTTTTCTTCATAAACCAAATAGAACTTGTCGGCACACTTATTTTATCAATGACGGATTAATAAGAACTTACTACTTAAAAGATAATAAAGAAATCACGGCCAACTTCTCAACAGAGGGTGAGTGGATTACGTCAATCCACAGTTTTCTTCGAAACATTCCTGATTACTTTCACATTCAAACATTGGAAGAAACAGAAGTGGTCATCATTTCTTTAACCGACCTCAAAGAAAGCTTTGAGGATTTTCCAGAAATGGAGAGGTTTGGGCGAATGCTGATGTCAAAATACTACCTGGAGCAATCGGAACGGATCATTTCATTACAGTTTCATTCTGCAAGGGAACGTTACCAATTCTTTGAACGTACGTCAAACAATAAATTACAAAGAGTCCCTTTAGGAATGCTCGCCTCTCATTTAGGAATGACACAAGAAACCTTGAGCAGGATAAGAGCAAAAAAAAATGCTTTTTGATGTATGTCAAATTTAGGGGTAGTCCAAACCTATACTTTTGATAAATAAACAAAAAGAATGGATAATAAAACCAATGGATTGATTGGAATTACCGCTGTGGTGATTGGGATAGCAACTATCATAATAATGGCAGAGTTAAGAACGGATGGTTACAATCACTTTCATAAAGCAGTTAGTGAATTGGGGTCAACTGATGCGCCAAACAGATGGGTGTTCAATATACTTGGCTTTATTATACCCTGGCTGCTCATTGCGCTTTTCAGTTTTAATCTACTAAAGGAATTTCGTACGCTTCCTATAAAATCATATCCATTCTATTTATTTATTTTATCAGGATTATGTCTAACTATAACTATTGCAGGTTTATTTCCAGCCAATATGGAAAATAGACAATCGATGACTACAATAATGCACCAGATCGGAGCACTTGGTGGAGGAATTTTCTGGTTTCTATGTGCCCTGACATTATGGTGTCAATTAAAAAAGAATATTCTCTGGAAAAATACAGCAATCACTACTTTGCTGATACCTTTTATATTGATATTGTCGATGAGTTTCGTTTCAACAGACACACGTGCCTTGTCACAGCGGTTTCTTTTTATCGCCATGTATGTGTTTATCCTTATTGTATCTGTGAAACAGTTATTGATGGCAAACAATACACCACAAAAGAACAACTAAAAATAATTTCTGGTGAAGTATCTGGCGTCTGGTTATGTTTTTAATTTTTTGCGCTCTTTTATACCATTAAAAAATTGAATACCAATATTCTTGCCTGGATGGAAATCCTATCTGCAACGGTAGCGATGCCCGTTTGATAAATTAGTGGTAACGGCTTTAACCAGCATCGCCAATCACTACCTATCACAATGCAATACCCAAAAACCTTCTGCCCTACTTTGAACAGGTTCTCAAAATTATTAATCAAAATATATTCCCAACACATGAACAAAAGCAAAAACTCCTATTCCATTATAGTCCTTCTATTCACCCTGTGTATTGGTAGCATAAATGTAACATTTGCTCAACAGGTAGACATTAAGCCATATAAACTTATATCTAAAACCAAAGATACCGTTTCATCAGAATTGCATATGTTTAAAGTACCCTTAGACAGAAGCAGCACTGTTAGCGACTCCATTTATTCCAGATCCAGATTTAGAAGTGTATAAAAAATATGGGATTGAGAAGTCAACACTAGGTATGATTAAAGCTATTATTAATCCTTTTAAAATGATGAAAGTTATGTTTAGTGGGTTTTTCAATTTGAAATCAATTAGTGATAAACCAATAGTTCCAGCTGATTTTGTAATTACAGAAAACCAAATTATTTAGGGTCTGCTCAACAACTCAGCCTTAAAAAGTTTCTGTCATAAAGTCGGTAAATTATTTGGCATAATTGCAACGCATTAAGCCTCGTTAGATTAACGAGGTTTAACACTAGTATGATGGATGCAATCCAAGACTGGCTG
>JBBQUI010000265.1:0-2223 GCA_038212575.1 Flavobacteriales bacterium | reverse complement strand
TATTTACCCCGTGCCGTGAGCGCAAGTGGGGCTTTGCCATCGCTTTTCAGTCCGGTTATGGTTAGGGACACTGTGCTTATTGATGGCGGAGTGGTCAATAATTATCCTGTGAAGGAAGTTAGAGCCAAAGGAATGGACATTATTATTGGTGTTGACGTGCAGGACAGCCTGAAAAACAGGGAAAATCTTAAATCTGCTTTGGATGTTTTGGTACAAATAAATAATTATAGAACTATCAAGGATATGATAGAGAAAAGGAAACAGACCGATATTTATATCCATCCAAAAATTGAAGATTTTTCGGTAGTTTCTTTTGACGAAGGAAAAAATATTGTGGCATCTGGAGTATCTGCTGCCGAATCTTTTAGGGAAGAACTTATTGAGCTGGCATCAAAGCAAAAACATGTTGAGAGTGAAAAAATAATTTTTGACACCCGCGATACTGTTTTTATAAAAGAAGTAATAATTGAAGGAAACGAAAAATATTCACGTAGCTATGTGCTTGGTAAATTGAAATTGCGAATTCCAGACAAGGTTACATACGAGGATTTTGGTGAAGGGATCAACAATCTTTCTGCTACAAATAATTTTCAGGATATAAATTATCGTTTAATCGAGCATGAGGACAAAAAGAACACGTTACTACTGCAATTGCGTGAAAGCAATTCCCGTATGTTTTTGAGAATTGGAGCTCATTATGACGACCTTTATAATGCAGCAGCATTGCTAAATGTTACGCGAAAACGTCTTTTGACGAACAACGATATTGCATCTCTGGATTTGATTATAGGCGATAATCTTCGGTACAATTTCAATTATTATATTGACAAAGGATATTATTGGAGCGTGGGTTTTAATTCTAGTTATGATTATTTTGACAAAAACGTTGGCTTGAATTATATTTCTTTTGATACAAATTCTGAAGCAAATATTCAGTTGAACAAAATCCTTTTGAATTACAGCGATTTCACAAACCAAATTTATGCCGAAACACTATTTCAAAGAATTTTCACTGTTGGAATTGGCGGGGAACATAAATATTTGAGATACCTCTCTGAAACACTCGGTATTGATGAAAACAACTTACCGCGCACCGTTTTTGAAAGCACCAATTATTACAGCAGTTTTGGATTTGTGAAGTATGATACTTATGACAATAGCTTTTTCCCAAATGAAGGAGTTTATTTTGCGGGTGATTTTCACTGGTATCTTTTCGCTCACGGCAGAAATAAAGAGTTCGACCAATTTTCAATTGCCAAGGCTAGAATTGGTTATGCCAAATCATTTCTGAAAAACTTTTCAGCACATATAGTAGCTGAAGGAGGTTTTAAAATTGGAGGAAATGAAACACGTTCGCTCGATTTTTCTTTGGGAGGTTATGGCTTTAAGGAAATCAACAATATTGTGCCATTTTATGGGTACGAAGCTTTGAGTTTGCGTGGAGATACCTATCTAAAATCAACATTCACCTTGGATTATGAAATTTTCCGAAAAAATCATATAAATGCAGCCATAAATATCGCAAACATTGGCGACGACCTTTTTACTGACGGACAATGGATTGATGGCGTAGATTACAGTGGCATTGCTGTAGGGTATGGATATGAAACATTTTTTGGCCCTATAGAACTGAAATATTCCTTTTCCCCAGAAACCCGAACAGACGAGTGGTTTGTGAATGTGGGATATAGGTTTTAGTAATTCGTTATAACGAAACCATTATATTTTTCCGATATTTGTGATGCAAACAAAAGGATTATGCCATTTTATCACCAGTTAGGAAAAATTCCTCCAAAAAGACATACACAATTTCGAAAAGCAGACGGAAGTTTATATTCTGAACAACTCTTCGGAACCATCGGTTTTGATGGAATGTATAGTAATATATACCACGAAAACAGACCGACACAAGTAAAGGAAATAAAAAAGCAATATAACGTTGCGCCAAAGATTGCAAAATCAAATAATATGCAGTCTTTAAGACTTAAAGGATTTGAAGTAAAACCTGAAAAAGATTATTTGGAAAGCAGAAAAACCGTGCTGACAAATAGCGATTGTAGTATAATTTTAGCTGCTCCGCAAGAATCTCAAAAAGATTATTTTTATAAAAACACCAATGCCGATGAATTGATTTTCATCCATAAAGGCACCGGAAAACTCCGCACTTTTTTAGGAAATTTGGATTTTAAATACGGCGATTATCTTTTAATACCACGCGGAATA
>JBBQUI010000264.1:0-2288 GCA_038212575.1 Flavobacteriales bacterium | reverse complement strand
CTAAAGTTTGCCATCGTGCTTGGTGTTTTCAGCATTGTATTGATTCACGTGGAATTATTGCTTCACCGCTTTTTTTGAAGAGATTATCTTTTTAAGTTTTTCAGCTTCACGAATAAATCCCAAACCACAACTCCTACGCTTACCGAAATGTTTAATGAATGCTTAGTTCCAAACTGTGGAATTTCAATGACCGCATCGCTAGTGGTAACCACTTTTTGCTGCACGCCTTTCACTTCATTTCCAAATATCACAGCATAAGTCAATTCTTTTTGAACAGAAAAATCGTTGAGGTTAACGGCAAGTTCCGCTTGCTCGATGGAAGCCACAAAAACACCTTCATTTTGAAGTTTTGAAACCACATCCAACGTATTTTTAGCATATTCCCAATCTACACTATCAGTCGCTCCCAAGGCGGTTTTCTGGATATCTTTGTGTGGTGGCTGTGCAGTAATGCCACAGAGATATATTTTCTTCACCAAAAAAGCATCCGCTGTGCGGAATACAGAGCCGATGTTGTTCAAGCTTCTGATGTTGTCAAGAATAATTATCAACGGCGTTTTTTCCGAAGCTTTGTATTCTTCGGTGTTTATTCGGTCCAGTTCGCTGTTTTTTAGTTTGCGATTTTTCATAGGGGGCAAAGTTAGTTGTTAAAAGTTAATTGTGAAAGGTAGCTCTTAGCGTCTTAGCGCCTTTGCGTGCAAATTTTTCTCGCAAAGGCGCAGAGGTGCAAAGTGGAGCGGGAATTGTTGATAAAACCCAATAATTCCCAACCCCTTCATTTTAAATAAAAAGGCATTTTCGTTACATTTATCACTTAAATAAACAATTAGAATAAAAAATAAAAAATGCCCAAAAAGGAAACCCCGTTAATGAAGCAGTACAATACCATTAAAGCAAAGTATCCCGATGCTTTGCTGCTGTTTCGCGTGGGCGATTTTTACGAAACTTTTGGAGAGGATGCAGTAAGAGCCTCAGGAATTTTGAATATTACACTTACCGCCCGAAACAATGGTGGCGACCATGTTGAGCTCGCTGGGTTTCCACATCATTCACTTAATACTTATTTGCCAAAACTGGTTATGGCCGGTTGCCGCGTTGCTATTTGCGATCAATTGGAAGATCCAAAAATGACCAAAACCATAGTAAAACGTGGCGTTACGGAATTGATTACACCGGGGGTTGCTTTTAACGATGACATTTTAAAATCGAAGTCGAACAACTTTTTGGCAGCTGTTCACTTTAGTTCCCGCGCAGGCGGGAATCTCTCTAAAGATTCGAAAGTCGGTGTTTCTTTTTTAGATGTTTCCACTGGAGAATACTTAGTTTCTGAGGGTTCTGCGGAATATATTGACAAACTGCTTCAGAATTTCAACCCTTCGGAAGTGCTTTTTTCGAAACAGAAGCGAAAGCTTTTTTCTGAAACTTTCGGGAACCAATATCACGTTTTCCATTTGGAAGATTGGATTTTCCAAAACGATTATGCCTTTGAAACACTAACAAAACATTTCGACACAAAAAACCTGAAAGGTTTTGGCGTGGACCATTTGGACGAGGGCATTATTGCCGCCGGAGCCGCACTTCATTATTTAAGTGAAACGCGGCACACCAAACTGCAGCATATTTCACGTTTATCGCGAATTGCAGAAGACGAATACGTTTGGATGGACCGTTTCACCATTCGTAATTTGGAACTTTACCATTCCAATCAGCAGAATGCCGTTACGCTTTTGGATGTTATTGACAAAACCATTTCACCAATGGGCGGAAGGCTTCTAAAACGCTGGATGGCGCTTCCGCTTAAAAATGCTGAAAAAATTGTACGTCGGCACGAGGTTGTAAGTTTTCTGCTCGATAATCCCGTGGTTTTAGAAAAAACCCAACAATACACCAAACGCATTGGCGATTTGGAGCGATTGATTTCAAAAGTAGCGACAGGAAAGGTGAATCCACGCGAGGTTATTCAGCTTAAAAATTCTTTGGAAGCGGTGGTTCCCATAAAAGCGCTCGCTCTGAATTCCAAAAACGAATCGCTGAAAATTATAGGCGAACAATTGCACGATTGCGAATTGCTTCGGAACAAAATAAAGGAAACACTTTTTGAGGATGCTCCGGTGAATATTCTGAAAGGAAATTCAATTGCTGAAAGTTTTTCCGAAACACTCGATGAGCTTCGAAATATTTCAGCCAACGGAAAGGGATATTTAGGTGATATGTTGGAGCGCGAAACCAAACGCACTGGAATTTCTTCCCTTAAAATTGATTCCAACAACGTCTTCGGTTACTATATA
>JBBQUI010000263.1:0-2307 GCA_038212575.1 Flavobacteriales bacterium | reverse complement strand
AGCAGTGTAGATGGCTCTTAAATCTTCAAAATTAGAAGCGTTTAAATCTTTGAGCTGTGGCAATGGCAATTCGCATAAGGCAATAAAATATTCGATTTCTACTTTAACGCGGTATTTGATGAGTGCCTCTTCTGAAAAATAATCAGCTAAACTGTTGATTTTGTTTCTGTATCTTCCATCAATAGGAGAGATGGCATTTAAAGATGATAATGACATTGGTTGTGCTGTTTTGTTGAATTTAAAGAAGCTGCAAAGATAGGAAAGAAAGTTAGAAGCTTGAGTCTGAAATTCACTATCTTGGGATTAAATTTAAAAACCATGTATAAATTAGTAGTGATCATAGCTGTCTTATTGGTGCAACCTTTATTTGCACAATCCTATAAGAAATCAGAACCTTTTACACATACGTATTCTATTGTTGCGAGAGATTCCGTTACGGGAGAGATTGGTGCTGCAGTACAAAGTCATTGGTTTAATGTTGGTTTTGTTGTCATTAAAGCCGAAGCGGGTGTTGGTGCTGTGGCTACACAATCCTTGACCAATCCGAGCTATGGCCCAAAAGGGTTGAACCTAATGAAAGAAGGACTGTCTCCTCAGCAAGCCTTGGATGCTCTGCTAGCCAATGATTCAGGAGAAATGTATAGACAGGTGGCTTTTATAAACGCCAAAGGTGAAGTGGCCACACATACAGGAAGCTTATGTATTGCGGAAGCCGGACATAGACAAGGCAAGAATTTTTCGGTCCAAGCCAATATGATGCTTAACAATACAGTTTGGGATGCTATGGCAAGAGCTTTTGAAACCACAAAGGGCACACTTAGTGAACGTATGTTGGCTGCTTTAAAAGCGGCTCAAGCCGAAAAAGGAGACATAAGAGGGAAGCAAAGTGCTGCAATTTTAATCGTTAAAGGTGAAGCTACTGGGAATTATTGGGAAGATACCATAATGGATTTAAGAGTTGAAGATAGCGATAATCCTATGGCTGAATTGGAACGATTGATAAAAATTCATAAAGCTTATGATTATATGAATAAAGGTGATATGGCAATGGAAGTAGGCGATTCTAAAAAAGCTGAAGAACTCTATTTGAATGCACAAAAACTCTTTCCTGATAATCTAGAAATGCAATATTGGTATGCCATCAATTTACTGAACAATAAAGACTATGAAAAAGCACAACCCATTTTGAAATCTATTTTTAAAAAAGATCCAAACTGGAAAACACTCACGTCGCGTTTAGTGCAAAGTAAGCTATTGGTGATTTCTAATGGTGAAATGGAAAAGGTTATGAAACTTTAAAAAGCATGAGGATATGAGACCGCTAGGTGGCACGAATCAAGTTTGAAATTTAAAGAACAAATTTGTGTTGGCTCTTGGTTCATAATCCTTTTTTAATCTGCTTCAAAATATATCTAGCGCGCGCTTTAAAATAAATTCAAAAACCCACGCAGCTCTCCACGATATTTTGTCATCCACCATAAAGAGAATATCCAATAATTCTGGAATCAACTCAGCCTGAGACAAAAACAAATTTGCGTATTTCAAACGGTTGGCACGTGAGTGTTCTACATAATTTAATTCGGCATAAAGTTGGCCGTTAGTCACCCGTTTTTCTTATTTTTAGATCCTAAAATTAATCAAAAATGAAAATTTTAAAAAACATAGTGCTTGTATTATTGGTTGTATTTATAGTCGCTCAATTTTTTGGTCCTGAAAGAAATGAAGGTACTGTAGCCTCTTTTGAGCCTTTTTTGAAAGAAACCAATCCACCGGAAGATGTTGCCTATATTTTGAAGCAAACCTGTTTTGATTGCCATAGCGACGTTACACGTTACCCGTGGTATGATAAAATTACACCTATAAATTACTGGTTGGCTGATCATGTGGCAGAGGGAAAGAAAGAATTTAATGTTTCGGCTTGGGATAACTATTCCACTAAAAAGAAAGACCATAAATTTGAAGAACTAATTGAGATGGTTGAAAAACGAGAAATGCCACTCGAATCATATACCTATACACACTCAGAAGCTAAATTGACGGATGCCCAGATAGCAGCAGTAGCAGATTGGGGCAAAAAAGTAAGATTGAAATATAGTTTGGAGCCAAAACCTCAATAGCTATCAGTCATCAGTCATCAGTCGTTCTTCCAAATAGATAATTCGTAAATCGTGGCAACCAAAAAACTATTAATCATCGGCCACGTCTGGCCTGAGCCAAAAAGTTCTGCTGCAGGAAGCAGGATGATGCAACTTATTGAAGCCTTTCAAAAGGAGCATTATGAAATCATTTTCGCGAGTGCTTGCGCCA
>JBBQUI010000262.1:0-2329 GCA_038212575.1 Flavobacteriales bacterium | reverse complement strand
TTCCAAACCAGCACTTCTGAAAATACGAGATAATATTGCAAATCAAGTATATATTCTTTGCTTTCATTGCCGTGAAGCTGAATTATATCCAGAGAATGTTTTTTTACCAATTCAAGCACTTTTGAAATTTTTTCGTCCACAAAAATGCCGACTTTTTTAATTCCGGATGGAAGTGAAGGAATCTCTTCCGCATCAAAATACCTCGGACTTTTTTCGTAAAAAATAAAACCCAAATAGTCAGGCTGAAGCGCTGCAACTTCAGTTATATTATTTTTCATTCCGCAAATTTTAAGCAATGTTTTCATCTTAATTTTTCTATAAATGCTTTTGCAGTTTCGCCGGGATTATCGGTTTTCATAAAATTTTCTCCAATCAAAAAACCTTCGAAACCATACGTTCTCAAGTCTTTTATTGTTTCCACATCGCTAATGCCGCTTTCGGAAATTTTCACAAAATCGTTCGGAATTTTCTCGGAAAGCTTTTTACTGATCTCAATATTTACTTTGAAAGTTTTTAAATTTCTATTGTTCACTCCAATCATATCCACATTCGGCAACAAAGATTTCTGAAGCTCTTCGGAATTGTGAACTTCCAGTAAAATATCCAATTTTAAACTTTTTGCCAAATGCGAAAATTGCTTCAATTCTTCTGCCGAAAGACAAGCGGCAATCAATAGAATAGCGTCGGCGCCATACGCTTTTGCCTCGTAAATTTGATACGGGTCGATAATAAATTCCTTCCGAAGAATTGGGATAGAAACTGTTTTTTCGGCAACTAATAAATCATCCAGCGAACCGCCAAAAAAGTTGGAATCCGTTAAAACTGAAACTCCCTTGGCGCCCGCAATTTCATAACCCGAAACAACTTCGGGCAATAAAACCTTGTCGTTAATTACCGATTTACTGGGTGAACGACGTTTGTGCTCAGCGATAATTCCAGTGGTTGAAATTCGCAATGCCGCTGCCAATGATTTGGTTTCTTTCCCGAACAGTGGAAACTTTTCAAGTAACCGCACTGGGATTGCTTCCTTTTTTGCTGCAACTTCCTTGAGTTTATAGGCGGTAATGTTATCTAATATTGTCATTTGCTCAAATTTTGTAATTGTTTTAGAGAATTTAATGCTTTTCCGGATTGTAAAGACTGTTTCGCCTTTTCAAAACCTTTTTTTATCGTGCAATCTTCAACTACTGAAATAGCCATTCCGGCATTTGCGCAAACCACATTGTTTTGGGATTCGGTGCCTTTTCCGTTTAAAATATTTAGAAAAATTTCTGCAGATTCTTTTACGGTTTCACCACCAAATATTTCAGATTCTTCAATCTGCTTCACTCCAAAACTTTCTGCATTCAAAATTTTTTCTGAAGCTTTCGAAATCACTTTTACAGACCCGGTCAACGATATTTCGTCATAGCCATCCATCGCGTGAAGCACGGCATAATTTTTTTCACTTTTTTGATAGAGATAGCCATACATTCTGGCTAGTTCTAAATCGAAAACTCCGACCAATTGGTTTTTCGGAAATGCTGGATTTACCATTGGGCCCAACATATTGAAAAATGTTTTTACGCCCAATTCCTTTCTTATTGGTGCCACATTTTTCATTGCAGGGTGGAAGAGTGGCGCGTGCAAAACACAGATTCCAGCTTCATCCAAACTGCGTTTTAAAAAATCTTTTTCATTGCTGAATTTTATGCCCAAAGCTTCCATTACGTTACTGCTTCCGCTTACCGAGGAAACTCCGTAATTTCCGTGTTTTGTAACTTTTATTCCAGCTCCGGCCGTAACGAAAGAAGCCAAAGTTGAAATATTAAACGTGTTTTTTCCATCGCCGCCAGTTCCGCATAAATCAATAGTGTTGTATTCGCTGAAATCTATAGCCAAACACAAATCAAGCAATGCGTCACGAAAACCTTCCAGTTCTTCCAAACTTACATTCCGCATCATAAAAACCGTCAAAAAAGCAGCAATTTGGTTTTGGTTGTATTTTCCTTCGGAAATGTTTACTAAAACGGTTCGTGCTTCGCCTTTGGTGAGCTGTTCGTGATTTATTAATCTGTTTAAAATCTGTTTCATTTTTTCTCTCGCAAAGGCGCAAAGACGCCAATTTTTTATTTACTAACACTAATTACTTGAAAAATGAAGCACGCGATAAATCGCGAGCCTACTGGAACTGAACAATAATTCCCCCTTCGGGGGTTAGGGGGCCTCCACCCAATTCTTAATAATCTGTTTCCCCATTGGCGTAAGCACACTTTCGGGGTGAAACTGTACGCCGCAAACATCATAAAATTTATGGCGAAGGGACATAATTTGTCCGTTTTCATCCACG
>JBBQUI010000261.1:0-2349 GCA_038212575.1 Flavobacteriales bacterium | reverse complement strand
CCCAACAGAACAAAGGCACGGTCAAATTGGCGATTGTCCGGAATGTCTTCATTTAAAATAGGGTTGCCCGCAATGTCAAAATTTATCTTTTTATATTCACCTTCGCTCTGCGTTTTTATGTATTCAAAACGAAAACCGGGAGTCACCGAAAACTTAGATGAAATATTGAAAATATTCTCTCCAAAAGCTGCAAAGTTTAGGTTTGGGAATTCAAAATCGCTTTGACGGGGATAATTGGGGTATTCTTCCGAAGCAAAATTAAAATTAGCATCGCTACCGTTTGTTCCCGCGCCTTGGCGTTCAGCGTTGTTGGATTGATAATATTTTCCTCCAAAAAGTACTACGTTTTCATTTCCGAATAAATTATAGTGCGTCAAAATTCTAGCTTCTGCACCCCAATTGTTGAAATTCCCAGAAATCAACTCACGCGGAGCACCCAAATCATCCTGTTGAGAAACCCTGTTTTCTCGAAAACCAACAGATTTTCTGTAAGCATCCAAAGCAAAAAGATTCAAACTAAAATCGGTTTTTTCAGAAAAACTATGATCCAAACGAAGCGAATAAAGTTTCCAATCTACCTTAAACCAATTCCGCGTTCGGTTGCTGAAGGTTGGGTCTTCTTCAAATTGTTTATCAGTAAGCCCTCCCGGTTGTTGGGCGAGGTAATGCAGATAGCTCATTTCAAAAGCAAGCTTCGTTTTTTCTGAAAATTTATAATCTATATGGGCATATGCGTTTTGTGAATCAAATTCAGAATTTGGTCGAAAATCATCGCCAGTTTTAAAGTTGTAATACGCATAATAACCAAACTTCCCAACAGTACCACTAAGACTGTTGAAGCTATTGAAAAGCTCATACGATCCCAAAGATTGTCGTGAAATCCATTCTATCTTTTTCCTTGGATTAGGCTGATGCAATTTGAAATTGATCAAGCCGCCAAATTGCGTTCCGTACTGCAGTGAAGCCGCGCCGCGAACCACTTCAATCTCGCTGATGGCATCTGCGGGTGGTGTGTAATAACTTTCCGGATAGCCCAAAACATCTGCAGAAATATCATAACCGTTTTGGCGCGTGTTGAAGTTTGCGGTTCTATTGGGATTCAAGCCCCGACCGCCAATGTTTAATTGCAAACCGCCATCGTTGTTTTCATAAATATTCAAACCCACAACCTGCGCATAAATCTGCCGCGCATTGTTGGTGGCTGTGTTTAAAGTGAGGTTGTCAATAACCACTACTTCGCTCTTTTTTCCTGCGTAAATGGCCGTGCCTTCAACTTGTTTTAGATTTCTTAATGCGAAAATTTCTTCCTTTCGTTTTGTAATTAGCACTTCGGAAAGTTGTTCACCCAATAGTTCCAGTTGAAATGAAATTTTTGTGTTTTCTGAAATAGTAATTTGCTTTTTAAAAACTTCGTATTCCAAATTGTAAACTGCAAATTCATACGTTCCCGCAGGAATTTCAGTGAATTCATAATTTCCTTCGGCATCGCAAACTTTAGATTTTCCGAGGTCTAAAATATACACTTCTGCAAAAGCGATGGGAGCGTTTGTTTCTTTCGAAATCACTTTCCCCGAAACGGTAAATTGTGCAAAAGCTGAAAGATTCACACAAAAAAATAGTAGCACTAAAGCGTTTTTAAGCATTTTGAAAACAGTATTGTCCAGTTAAAAATTATATGATGTCCCTACGGGACATTTATTTACTTGTGTTTTTTTTTACCAATATTTTGCCCCGCTGGGGCAGAATGGCTTTAGACATTTTATGTGGGTAATAAAATAGATACCCATTGAAAGCTCAGTCCTGTAGGGACTTCATATAATCAAGTTTTACGTTTGATTTTACACTTATCGAAAAACAATGATTTAAAAAAATTTTAAAATAGTTTGACATTTTTTTGTCTTACAGCGAATCGGTCTTACGTCTTCACTAAAATCCTTTGATAGTATTGTTAAATGGTAAAATCCAATCTTTTCTTCGGAAGGATTCTTTCTCTTTCATTAAATCCACATTTGGGTTTATGTATGGTTGGCTCAACCTTCCATTCAGCGCTACATAACTTTCTGCGTACACAGCAACGTTTTTATGGCCTTGCGAAGCAAAATGATCCCCCAAATAATGTGCGTATTGCAATATAAAATCGGGCTGCGTGCTCATCTGCTTTTCTTGGAAAGGTGTTAAAAAATCGGTATTGTCCACTAAAAATTGTTCTCCGGTTTCTGTGTTTTTTATTTTGAATTGCGCATACCCAGCCTTCTCCATCAACATTACCCGCCACGAAAAACGGTACCCTTCCTCCGTCCAAAAAAGCTCGTTGGGATACGCCAAATAGCGCCACGGAAATAATAGTTG
>JBBQUI010000260.1:0-2413 GCA_038212575.1 Flavobacteriales bacterium | reverse complement strand
ATGGAGCACCACCATTTGTACTTGCCCAATATTGGCCATTAACACCTCCGACAGCGGTACGAAATGTTCCTGTATTATAAAGATCAGCACGTTCAAAAGAACCGCAAGTAATTAAATTACAAGCTCCAATAATGTTGCCTTTATTACTGTTATTAAAAGCTTCAGCTTTCGACCTAGAACGAAAGGTTGCATTATATGCTTCAGCTTTTTTATCTAGAGCAGCATTGTATTGATCCAAATAATCTTGAGTATAAGGCAATATCACTTCTCCCCCATCCACAGAACTTTTGACCTGAGAATATCCTTGGCTGCTAAAGCAAGCTATTAAAATGAGACCTATTAAAAACCTCTTATCAGAAGTAAATAATTTAGTAATTATTTTAAACATAAGTTAGAATTTTATTAATACCGATATCTTTTGATAATGCAATAATTGAATATTAAACCTCAATTAATGGTCAAATATACAGTGGAAAAAGTGTTAAGGAATTACTTACAAACAAGTATTAGTTGAACTGTAAAAAATATTCGGCAAACGACATAAATTGTATGAAAAAGCGGTGTTTTTTGTAGGAAAAAGACATACGTGTTAGTACGTACATATACTGTTTATAAGGTGTTTGGGAGTATTTTAGGTAAGAAAAAATCCAGCTTTTTCATTGAAGCAACATTCCTTTTCAATATTATTGACGCATAAATAGAAGTTATAAAGAGAATCTATTTATTTAAATGGAACTAAATTTTAAAAAAACAAAACATAGCTATTTTAGATACTTGTTCGGTTTATTACTCCAATAACAAACTTTATCTTTGCACCATTATATATAGAAAAAATGTCTTTAATAAAAGAAATAAAACGCCGAAGAACTTTCGGAATTATTAGTCACCCAGATGCCTGGAAAACCACTTTAACGGAAAAACTCCTTCTTTTTGGGGGTGCAATCCAAGAAGCGGGCGCGGTAAAAAGCAACAAAATTAAGAAAGGCGCTACCAGCGACTTTATGGAAATAGAACGCCAGCGTGGAATATCTGTAGCTACATCGGTTCTAGCATTTGAATATGAAGGAATTAAAATAAATATTCTCGATACACCGGGTCACAAGGATTTTGCTGAAGACACTTTCCGAACCTTAACAGCGGTAGACAGTGTAATTGTTGTGATTGATGTTGCAAAGGGTGTCGAGGAACAAACCGAAAAGTTAGTCGAGGTTTGCCGAATGCGAAACATTCCGATGATTGTTTTTATCAATAAAATGGACCGTGAAGGAAAAGATGCTTTTGAGCTGCTCGATGAAATTGAACAGAAATTGAATTTGCGGGTTACTCCTTTGAGTTTCCCAATTGGGATGGGTTATGATTTTAAAGGAATCTATAATGTGTGGGAAAAGAACGTAAATCTTTTTAGTGGCGACAGCAGAAAGAATATTGAAGATACCATTGAAATTGAAGACGTAAGCAGTCCAGAATTGGAAAAACTGATTGGTGAAAAAGCTGCTAAAACCCTTCGGGAAGAGCTGGAATTGGTTTATGAAGTTTACCCCGATTTTGACCGAGAGGAATATTTGAACGGTAAACTTCAGCCCGTATTTTTCGGGTCTGCTTTAAACAATTTTGGGGTACGCGAGTTGTTGGATTGTTTCGTTGAAATAGCCCCTACCCCACGGCCAAAGGAAAGCAGCACACGGTTGGTAAAGCCGGACGAAAAAGAATTTTCAGGTTTCGTTTTCAAAATACACGCAAACATGGACCCAAAACACCGCGACCGTTTGGCGTTCGTTAAAATTGTATCGGGTACTTTTGAACGGAATTCACCTTATTTACATGTTCGCCACGGAAAAAAACTGAAATTCAGTAGCCCAAACGCTTTCTTTGCTGAAAAGAAACAAATTGTAGACGTTTCCTATCCTGGCGACATCGTCGGTCTTCACGACACAGGAAATTTCAAAATTGGCGACACGCTTACCGAAGGTGAAGAAATGCAGTACAAGGGCGTTCCAAGCTTTTCTCCGGAACATTTCAAATACATCAATAACGCAGACCCGATGAAAAGCAAACAGCTTGAAAAGGGGATTGATCAATTGATGGACGAAGGTGTGGCACAACTTTTCACTTTGGAATTGAATAACAGGAAAGTAATTGGGACTGTTGGTGCGCTTCAGTTTGAGGTAATACAATACAGACTTGAACACGAATATGGAGCTAAATGTAGTTACGAAAACTTAAACGTTCATAAAGCGTGTTGGGTGGAACCAAAAGATCCCAAAAGTGAAGAGTTTGCAGATTTCAAAAGAGTTAAAGCAAAATTTTTGGCGAAGGACAAACGTGGACAATTGGTATTCTTTGCCGATTCATCATTCACGCTTCAAATGACGCAATCAAAATATCCGAATGTTAAGTTTCACTTTGTTAGTGA
>JBBQUI010000259.1:0-2533 GCA_038212575.1 Flavobacteriales bacterium | reverse complement strand
AGCTTTTTATTACGATAAATATGTAAGCACAGATGAAACGGTGGACGACGTTAACCGAATTGCTTTTGAAAAAGGCTATGTGCACAAAGGCGATTATTTAATAAACCTTGCAGCAATGCCTATTGTGGACAAAGGAATGGTAAATACGTTGCGTATTACGCAGGTGAAATAATTAATCAGCAACCTCCACTTTTTCAAGTTTCATACCATCAGCTTCTTTGGTAATGGTAACCGTGTAACCAAAACCTGTCGTTTTGTAATTATATACTATTTTCTGAAGTTCGTTATCATTTCGTGAAATCTGCAGCTCGCTAATAAAATCGGTTTTCTTTTTATTGCCGTTTTGCTGGGTTTCACTATTGGATCCTTTTGGATTTGGAAAAGCAAATTCCTTTGGAATATTGAAAAGTTGCTGCGCTGTAAAAAACGCTTCGTGCCATTTATCCGTTGGCAAAATCAAAGTTTCGGTTTTGGTGGGTTTGCTTGCCGTGCCTCCGGTTGCTTCGGAATAATTCACATTTGGGAAATCTTTCTTTAGTTCTTCAGCATAATTTTTTGCGGAAGCATCTTCCCCAGGAGGGAAAAATTTCGACAGAAAACCATTAAAGGCAAAACCCTTTTGGTTGTTAAATTCAACTTCATCCATCGCGCCATCAATCCCGCCTACGTTCATCGTTGTTTTACCTTCGGCATTTACAATTTTCACTTTTGTTCCAAGAGGCATTACCGAAAGTTTTTCACTTTGTAAGTTTGGGTGCTCGCGCAAAGTCAATCCACTAACAGCGGTAACATACATCGCTTCGGGAGTGGTTGCTGCAGGAATGGAATCTGCTACAACGGTTTGGTTTTCTTCGATGTTTTTGGCGTCGTTTTTACATGAAAAAAGGAAAGTAAAACCTGCAAGGGTAAGGATAGAAAAAGCTACGGTTTTCATAAATCTGGAGTTTTAAATTAGTTAAAGATAAGTAGCTTTCAATCATATTTAAAATTTTTACTGTTTTCCTCCCCTTTTTGGGGGAGGTGCCGAAGGCGGAGGGGCTTTAAAATTCAAGTTTTAGTTGTACGTCGATTGATTCTTTCGGAGCCTCCTTTTTCTTAGGGGTTTCGTTGTTTAGGTTCGAAATTGAAATTCCCAACAACCGTACCGATTCCTTCATCTTTTCCTGAAATAACAATTCTTTAATCACATCCAAAATCAATTCTTTTGAAGCGATAAAAAGCGGAAGTGTTTTACTGCGGGTTTGCAGTGTGAAATCGCGGTATTTTATTTTCAAAGTAACAGTTTTTCCAGCTATTTTACTCTTCTGCAAACGCTTTTCAACTTCAGCTGCAATTTCTTCGAGACGTTCCATCATAAAAATTTCAGAAGAAATATTTTCTGAAAACGTATGTTCCGCCGCCAATGATTTCTGTGTTCGCGAAGGTTTCACTTTACTGTTGTGTATTCCGCGGACAACGTTGTAATAAAAACTGCCGCTTTTTCCGAAGTTCTCTTCCAAAAATTCCAGTGATTGTGCTTTCAAATCATTTCCGGTAAAAATACCCAAACGATACATTTTCTCTTTCGTTACTTTTCCCACTCCGTAAAATTTCTTCACATCCAGCGTTTCCAAAAAAGGAATTATTTCCTCGGGTCCAATGGTTTTTTGTCCGTTCGGTTTGTTGATGTCACTGGCAATTTTCGCCACAAATTTGTTCACCGAAATTCCCGCAGAAGCGTTCAATCCAGTCCTTTCCTTAATTTTCTTCCGAATATCAGTGGCAATCATCGTCGCGCTGGGATTGCCTTTTTTATTTTCGGTAACGTCCAGATAAGCTTCATCCAGCGAAAGCGGCTCAACCAAATCTGTATATTCAAAAAATATTTTCCGGATTTGTTTTGAAACCTCTTTGTAACGGTCAAAATTGGTTCTCACAAAAATAAGTTCAGGGCAAAGTTTTCGAGCCATTGCTCCGCTCATCGCGCTTCGAACACCAAATTTTCTAGCTTCGTAACTTGCCGCAGCAACTACGCCGCGAGCAGAGCTACCACCAACAGCCAAAGGCTTTCCGCGCAGTTCGGGATTGTCCAACTGCTCCACGGACGCGTAAAAAGCGTCCATATCCACATGGATAATTTTACGAAGAGGAAGCGATTCTTGCATCTTGTAAATTTAATATCTTTAGTCCATACCAAACCTGTCAGGTTTCAAAAACCTGACAGGTTTTTTATAATGCTTCAAGGTTTTTCTCCTGCGGCAAATAAATCAAAACCTTGTAGTTATATTTATACTATGAAAACAGCAATCATTTTAGGCGCAACGGGATTAACAGGCGGAATTTTGCTAGAGCAGCTTTTGGCTGACCCTTCATATAAAAAAATAAAACTGTTTTCACGCAGTTCCGTGGAAAAGAAATCGCCAAAAATTGAAGAGCATTTAATAGATATGTTCCAATTAGAAAATCATTCTGATGCATTTACAGCAGATGTCGTTTTCTGTTGTATCGGAACTACAAAAGCCAACACTCCCGACAAAGAAACCTATAAAAAGAT
>JBBQUI010000258.1:0-2558 GCA_038212575.1 Flavobacteriales bacterium | reverse complement strand
AACTTCCACGCAAGCGCGTGTCAATAAAAACCCGGGATCGCTGATGGCTGGGGTTCCGGCATCACTGATTAATGCAATGTTTTCTCCATTTTGAATTCGTTTTACAATTCCTTCCACTGTTTTATGCTCGTTGTGCATGTGATGGGAATGCATTTGGGTGCCGATTTCAAAATGCTTCAAAAGCTTCCCGCTGTTTCGTGTGTCTTCAGCGAGGATTAAATCTACGTCTTTCAACACTTCAACAGCGCGAAAGGTCATATCTTTTAAATTGCCGATGGGCGTTGGCACTAAATAGAGTTTTCCCATAAGGCGATACGGTAGCTTTTAATTGAAACGTTTTTCAATAATATTCATAAACCGCTCTGAATATTCTTCTTTGTTAAGCCAATAGTTATAATCTGGTTTTACTTTGCCTTTTATAAAACTTTGTGCTTCTTCAAAATTTTGCATTGTATTTATCTGTGAAAGTACGCGGGTGTAATCTTCGGCCTGCCCTTCAAAAAGATGTTTTATGAATGCCAAGCGATCGTTCAGCCCAATGTTCAAACCTTTATTTATGGAATCATTCAAAGATCTTGCGCGGGATTCAGTCATTGTTTTGCTGGCCTCTTTTCCTTCGATGGATTTTGGGAAAAGCTCCAGAGTTTTACGTTCAAATTCAGGCATTTGCTGATAGTTTGAAGCGAATTCCTCTAAATCGTTTTTTGTATATTTTACGGAAGGTTTTTCCTTTATTTCGGCAATTTCAGTCTCGTGGTTTTTCGGAAGCATTTCATCAAGCAATTCATCGATGCGTTCACTTTCCTCCGGCATTTGTGCCACGATGTCCTTTATTTTTTCCATTAAAGGTTCAATAAGGTCTTCTTTGTGGTCGGGCTGCGGCACGGGTTCAGGTTCCGTAAACCAGTTTTCCTCACGGAAGCTTTTTGAATCTAACGAATCTGCAATTGGTTCTTCGGAATCGTCTTCCAGTTGTTTTTCAAGATATTCAAGAACGGCCAACTTTTCATACAGTTCACCCACCAACCCCTTTACGGAAGCGGTTTTAAATGTTTTTTCCTCATCAATCAGTTGCTTTGCCAGCGCTATTACCTGCTCGCGGATTTTCTTCTTCATATCTTTTTAAATTAAACTGAATTTCTATTTTGTTTTTATAAATTTACGCATCCTTTATGTAAACGTCAACTATTTTTGTTTTCTTGTTTAAATCTATTGTTTTATAATGGTTTCAAACAATCTTCAAGTTGAACATTCGTTTGGAAAGTGAATTAATACTGAATGTTTCGCGTAAAATTAAACTATGTTTCTTGAAAATACCGTAAATCAGAAAGAACAATTTGGCTGGATTGAAGTAATCTGCGGTTCTATGTTTTCAGGAAAAACAGAAGAACTTATAAGAAGGCTGAAACGCGCCCAATTTGCCCGTCAAAAAGTGGAGATTTTCACACCATCGATAGATACACGGTATAGCGAAGATTCTGTAACGAGCCACGACAGTAATAAAATTCGTTCAACACCCGTTCCCGCTGCGGCAAACATCCCAATCTTGGCAGATAATTGTGATGTGGTAGGCATTGACGAAGCCCAATTTTTTGATGATGAAATTGTAAAAGTTTGCAACGACCTCGCCAATCGTGGCGTTCGTGTAATTGTTGCAGGGCTTGATATGGATTATAAAGGAAACCCATTCGGCCCGATGCCCGCTTTAATGGCAACTGCCGAATATGTTACCAAAGTACACGCCGTTTGCACCCGCACCGGAAATCTTGCCCATTACAGCTACCGAAAAGCGAAAAGTGAAGCATTGGTTTTGCTCGGGGAAACCGAAGAATACGAACCCTTGAGTCGCGCGGCTTTTTATAAAGCACAAATGCGCGACAAAGTAGTGAAGATGGAAGTGAAAGATGCCGAAGAAATTAATAAAAACAAATCTTCCGAAAAAACTGGAAAACAAGCCTAGAAAAACCTTCGCCACTACTCTAAATGGAGGGTTTTTCGGATTAATCAATAATTGAAAAAAACATAAACTTCAAGATTAAATGCCCAAAGCCACCGAAACATTATTGGAGATAAACCTAAACGCACTCGACAATAATTACAAATACCTTACTTCAAAAATAAAACCCGGAACCAAAGTGCTGGCCGTGGTAAAAGCTTTTGCCTACGGAAGCGATTCTGTGGTTATTGCAAAAGAACTTGTGGAATTGGGTGTTGATTATTTTGCTGTGGCTTATGCCAATGAAGGCGAAACACTCAGAAATGCAAAGATTGAAACCCCAATTTTGGTATTGCACACACTTCCCGTTAATTTTGAAGTGATTGTAAACCGCTGTTTGGAACCCAGCATTTATTCCCGGAAAACGTTGGAGGAATTTATCGCTTTCTCGGAAGAAAAAAAGCAAATCAATTACCCAATCCATTTAAAATTCAACACAGGTTTGAACCGTTTGGGTTTCGTTGAAAATGATATTCCTTTTATTGCTGAAATGCTTTCAAAAACTAAAAGCGTAAAGGTAAAATCGGCATTTTCGCATCTTGCGGCAAGCGAAGATTTAAAG
>JBBQUI010000257.1:0-2562 GCA_038212575.1 Flavobacteriales bacterium | reverse complement strand
ACAGGATTTTGCCAATAGAACAGAACTAAGCTGGTGGATTTTTGTTGGTAGCGGAATTGCTATGATTTTATTAGCATTAATTATTATGAGTATTAAAACCATAGCAACAGCAATGGCCGATCCCGCAAAAAGTTTAAGAACCGAATAAAAGCCCCCTAACCCCCAAAGGGGGAATAAAAAAAGCATCAAATTAATCAAAAAACGAACATCATGTTCAGAAATTATTTTAAAATAGCGTGGAGGAGCCTATGGAAGAACAAACTCCAGACCGGTATCAATCTTTTGGGATTGACGGTAGGTACGGTTTGCTGCCTGAGTATTCTTATCTATGTTATCGCACAGTTTGGATACGATAAACAGTTCTCTGATGCATCTTCACTTTACAGGATAAATACCATAGTCAAGGAATATAAAAACGGCAATCCTACTGCAGGTGTTTCACCTCCCATAGCTTTTGCGATGAAAGCCGATTTTCCTGAAGTAACCGAGGCCTGTCGCGTTGTTTATTTTGGTGAAGGAAACCAGGGTCTATTAAGGAATCCGGAAACAGAGGAGACCTACTACGAAACCCGTGGCTATTTAGCCGACTCTACGTTTTTCAAGATGTTCGATTATCCATTTGTCGAAGGAAAACCAGAAGGGTCATTAACTGCACCAAATTCCATAGTGCTTTCAGAAACTATGGCTAAAAAACTGTTTGGGAATAAAAATGCATTGAACAAAACCCTGGTGCTTGGAAGTGGAGAGGAAGAACAAACTCTTACCATAAAAGGTGTTTTTGAAGATGATTTTGGTAAGTCGCACCTAAACCCAAACTATATTCTGACAATGAATTCTGGAGGAATCGGGCAACGTGTAATGGAAATTCAAAACTTTGCCACGGAAAATTTTACGATGAGTTATCTAAAACTGGCACCTGGCGTAGATCCTTCCCGCTTGGAAGCAAAGGCGCCTGAATTTTTACAAAGGCACGGTGCAAAAGATTTCGCTGAAGTTGGTTTCAGTAAATCGCTTGCCCTACAAAAGGTTACCGATATCCACCTGTACTCAAAAGGAATCGGAAATCAGATTGGCGAAGTTTCAGATATTAACTATCTCTATATGCTGCTTATTTTGGCGCTGTTCATACAATTGGTAGCGTGTATCAACTTTATAAACCTGAGTACGGCGCGTGCTAATAAACGGGCTAAGGAAATTGGGGTGCGAAAGGCTATTGGTGCAGATAAAGGAAATTTGATCCGTCAATTTTTAGGGGAATCAATTTTGCTTTCTCTTTTTGCTTCGGTAATAAGCATTCCACTTATGGCCTTGGCATTGCCATTTGTGAATACGTTGACCCAAGGCAATATAGGCTATTCGAACTTATTAGACTGGCGAATTTTAATCGCGCTCCTGGTTTTGGGGATCTTAACCGGAATTTTGGCAGGGCTGTATCCCGCCCTGATACTTTCGGCCATCAAACCTGTAAAAGTTTTAAAGTCTTCGGTAAACCTGAATCTGGGCAACGGATATTTGCGCAAGGCTTTGGTGGTATTTCAGTTTGTGGTTTCTATCGTCTTGATTTCCACAGTAATTATCATAGCCCAACAGGTGAAATATTCGCAAAAAATGGATATGGGCTTTGATAAGGACAACCTGATCGCAGTACGATTGGGAACCCAAACGGTTTCCGAAAATTTCAAGTCCATAAAATCAAAATTCGAAACTGTTAAGGGTGTTAGTCAGGTTGCGGGCACCAACTATTATCCTTCCGAATTTATTATGGGGGATATGGGCCTGACACTCCCGGGTGGAAATTTGGCCGATCGTACTTTGGTGCATTACAACGGTGTCAGTCCCAATTACCTTGAAACCGTTGGAACTCCCCTACTTGTAGGGCGCACGTTAAGCAACAATGATGACCTTCAGGTTATGGTAAACAAAGCAACGCTCGATGCTTTTGATATTCCATTGGATAAAGCTATTGGATCGAGGCTTGTAAATGCAAATGGAGGTGAAGTTGAAGAATTCGAAATTGTAGGTGTTACAAGCGATTATCATTTTGGCACTTTAAAAGAAGAAATCGAACCTATTTTGCTCTATAACGAAATCGTTCCGGGATGGATAATACTTAAAGCTGAAACTAAAAACTATGAAGCGCTTCTCAATACCCTTGAAAGCTCCTGGAAATCAATAAACCCAAATACGCCTTTCGTTTTCAACTTTGTGGATAAGGAAGTCGAAAAATTATATGCCGAAGAAAAACGTCTGGGTAAAATCTCGGTTGTCTTTACTTCATTGGCAATCTTGATAAGTTGTTTGGGACTGTTCGGACTTGTTTCTTTTGTAGCGGAACAAAAGAAAAAGGAAATAGGCATCCGAAAAGTGCTTGGTGCGAGTGTACAAAATGTAATTAAACTTCTCACCAGGGACTTTTTGAAGTTGGTGGGCATTGCATTTATCATCGCCTCGCCACTTGCCTATTACCTCATGCAAAACTGGCTGCAGGATTTCCCGTACCGGATAACAATTAAATGGTGGGTATTTATAGTCGCAGGTGGTTTTGCATTAATCATAACGCTT
>JBBQUI010000256.1:0-2733 GCA_038212575.1 Flavobacteriales bacterium | reverse complement strand
GCAGGGAGGAAATGTTTGTTTTCTATTTTGGAAAATGGGGCGGTGTTGAAGGGATGTAAAAGAGGATTGTTGTTCATTGTTTTTTGAAAATTGTAGGCGCGCGATTAATCGCGCGCCTACGGAATTATTGATATATTATTTTTTCATTTTTTTGGTGTCTTCTTCAACCTTTGTTTTAAGGCTTTCTTTGTAAGCAATAATCTTATCCAAAACAGCTTTATCGGAAGACCCGATAATTTGTGCTGCTAGAATACCCGCATTTTTGGCGCCATTAAGCGCAACGGTGGCAACGGGAACCCCGCCGGGCATTTGAAGAATGGAAAGGATACTGTCCCAACCATCAATGGAGTTGCTGGATTTTACGGGAACGCCAATAACGGGCAATGGCGACAATGAAGCAATCATCCCCGGAAGATGCGCCGCGCCGCCTGCTCCGGCTATTATTACCGAAATACCGCGTGTGTGTGCGTTCTTTCCGTAATCAAAAAGTTTGTCGGGGGTGCGGTGGGCAGAAACGATGTCTACTTCCACTTCAATTTTGAATTCTTTTAGAATATCCACAGCTTCCTGCATTACTGGCAGGTCGCTGGTGCTTCCCATTATTATTGCTACTTTCATTGATTCAAGGTTTAAAATTCAAAATTCAAGGTTTTGGAATTTGTTGCTTAAAATTTTATTCTTTCGAGTTCATTAAATTCATAACTACGCTTATCATCATTTCCTTTTCTGCGGGATTGCTTTCTGCAATCATCAAAGTTAAGGCAACTAACGTATTGTTGACGATTTTTTTTGTTCCATCTTCATTATACAAAAAATTGTTTTTGGCTAAATACCAAACAAATAACCAAGCGGCAATGCGTTTATTGCCATCTGTAAAGGAATGGTTTTTCACCACCAAATACAAAAGGTTTGCGGCTTTCTCTTCAAGACTTGGATAAAGATCTTTACCGTCAAAGGTCTGGTCAATTACGGCGATGGAACTTTTAAAGGATTGGTCTTTTTCGTTACCAAAGAGACTAGAACCGCCAAACTTTTTCCGTAACTGTTCGATGGCCTTAATGGCTTCTATGTAATCTATGCTGAATGTTACGTCTTTATCAGTAACTTTTTTTGAAAGCTTTTGGTGATCGTAATCATCCAAAATGTCAAGTGCTCTTGAATAATCGGAAAGCACTTCCATTAAACCTTGGGCTTCGTCTGTATTTGAGATTTGCTTCGACGCTCGGTTTACAAGCTGAATTGTTTGTTGAAGTTGTTTTAGGCGTTTTTCATTTATGGTATAACCTTTAACTAAATGTTCTTTGATGATTTTGTTAGACCAAATTCTAAATTGGGTTCCACGAATAGAATTTACTCTATATCCAACAGAAATAATTAAGTCAAGATTATATATTTTAATATCTCGAGTGACCTCTCTTTTTCCTTCTATTTGAACTTGTGCATTTTTTGCACAAGTTGCAGTTTCATCTAATTCTCCAGTTTTGTATATATTATTAATATGTCTACCAATTGTAGTTCTGTCAGTATTGAACAACTCAGAAATTTTATATTGATCCAACCAAAGGGATTCATCTTCAAAAAGCACCTCGATATTTGTAATACCATTACTGGTTTTGAAAATAAATATATCTCCTTTGGGTGTCATTGGTAAAATGAGTTTATTGTTTTTGAACTACCGAGGATTTATCGGTAGATGATTTTTATATTATCAAAATATTGAACTGTTGCATTTTTTGCAACAACTGGTTATTTTGAAATAACCGCTATCGTTTTCTTAACCTCCTCCGCAATCTTTCGTGCTTTATTAAGATCTTTATTTACTATAGTTACATGCCCCATTTTCCGAAAAGGGCGGGTTTCTTTTTTGCCGTATATGTGCGGCGTTACGCCTTCCATTGCCAAAATGTTTTCTATGTTTTTATAGACTACCGGGCCTGTGTGACTTTCTGCGCCAACTAAATTCACCATTACTCCGGCTACTTTACTATCGGTATTTCCCAAAGGTAAATCTAAAATGGCTCTAATTTGCTGTTCAAATTGGTTAGTGTAGCTGGCCTCAATACTGTAATGGCCGCTGTTGTGGGGACGAGGGGCTACTTCGTTTACCAATATTTCATCGTCCTCGGTTTGGAACATTTCTACCGCCAATAAGCCCACATGTTTGAAGGCTTCGGAAACTTTGGTGGCTACAGCTCTTGCTTTATTGGCTACTTTTTCGTCTATTCTTGCGGGGCAGATTACGTATTCCACTTGATTGGCTTCGGGGTGGAATTCCATTTCTACAACGGGATATGTTTTTACTTCCCCAGAAGGGTTTCTGGCTACTATTACTGCCAATTCATTTTTAAAGGGAATCAATTTCTCTGCGATGCAAGCGCCTTCTGATAGAGGGATTACTTCTTCGGCTTCGCGGATGATGCTTACGCCTTTGCCGTCATAACCGCCGGTGCAGCTTTTCCACACAAAAGGGAAATGCAATTCCTTGCGAACTATTGCTTCGTTGAGGTCGTATTTATCTTTGTAAACTTTGAAGGGGGAAGTGGGTATTTGGTGCTCTTTATAAAACTGTTTCTGAATGCCTTTGTCCTGAATGTTTCGCAAGGTGGCGGCACTGGGATATACTTTTATGCCTTCGCTTTCCAACTTTTCCAAGGCCTCTATGTTTACGCCTTCAATTTCAAAAGTAAGTACGTCCACCTTTTTTCCGAAGTTGTATACCGTTTCAAAATCCAT
>JBBQUI010000255.1:0-2737 GCA_038212575.1 Flavobacteriales bacterium | reverse complement strand
GAAATCGCCAAAAATTGAAGAGCATTTAATAGATATGTTCCAATTAGAAAATCATTCTGATGCATTTACAGCAGATGTCGTTTTCTGTTGTATCGGAACTACAAAAGCCAACACTCCCGACAAAGAAACCTATAAAAAGATTGATTACGGCATTCCCGTGGCCGCTGCCAAACTTGCAAAACAGAACGAAATTAAAACGTTTATCGTGATTTCAGCAATGGGTGCAGACGAAAACAGCAGCATTTTTTACAACAAAACGAAAGGCGAAATGCAACGCGATGTGCTTCAACAAGGTTTCGACTGCGCTCAACCTGACATATATATTTTACAACCTTCATTAATTGTTGGAGATCGCGAGGAAAACCGTTTAGGCGAAAAAATAGCGACATTTTTTATGAAGACTTTCGGGTTTTTAATTCCGAAGAAATACAAAATGATAAAAGCCGAAACAATAGCCGAAGCAATGCGAGTTTTGGCGAAAGAAGGGTTTTCAAAACAACAAATCACATCTGACGAAATTAAACAAATAGCACAAAATGCAGGAAATAGAACGTAAATTTTTGGTCACAAGTGAGGCGTTTAAAAATGAAGCCCACAAGCGCACACGTATTGTTCAAGGTTTTTTGAACACCCATCCCGAGCGAACCGTGCGCGTGCGTATTCAGGGAAATGATGGTTTTTTAACCATTAAAGGGAAATCCAACAAATCCGGTCTTTCGCGTTTTGAGTGGGAAAAACAAATCTCCCAATTAGAAGCTGAGGAATTACTTCACCTTTGTGAACCGGGCATAATTGAAAAGACCCGTTACGAGGTTTATAGTGATAATCATACTTTTGAAGTAGATGATTTTATGGGTGAAAACGAAGGACTAGTTATTGCCGAAATTGAACTAGGCTCAGAAACCGAACCCTTTTTAAAACCCGAGTGGTTGGGAAAGGAAGTTACTGGTGATGTTAAATATTACAATTCAAATTTGAGTAAAAATCCTTTTAAAAACTGGCCTGCCCGGGGTTTAAGCAGATAAACATAATGTACTAAGTCACAGAAGTTTTATCTCAATCTGCTGTTTAATTTCATTTCCTTCCGCGTCCACAACAGTCAAAAGGTATTTCCCCGGTTTAGGCGAAACAGCCAACTCATGAAAGGTTTCCGTCTTTCCAATATATTCCGAATCCAAATACCAAAAAACTGTAGTTTCTGGCGACCGGTGCGCGAGTTTAAATATAAACTCGTTTACATTTTCATCAAAATTCTTCGGAAGCAAAACCGCTTCATTTTTCTTCGGATAGATAAAAGCCATTAATTTTTCGCCTTCTTGTAAACAGTCTGGAGCAAAAAGTGGTAATGGTTTATATTCGGGATGAAGCGAAGCGTAGTAATATTCCATAACCGCCGGCAGTGCGAACCAGTTTTTCTGTTTCATTTCCGAAAGTGGATAACACGAAGAATTAACGCGATAGTTTTCAGAAGCATTCAAAAATACGGTTTGGTGATATGGGCAAGCTTCGGTCCTTGTTCCATTTTTTGGAATCCATTCCGTTTTTGTTTCTTCACAAAAAAGTCCTGCGAGATGACCGCTTTTAGTGCAAATTTCAGCTTCCACCAATTCGTCATAAGGAATTTTGAACCAACCGCTTTGCGGCAAAACATTCAAAACATCGAACAGAACTGGAGCCGCAGCTTGGATTCCCGTCAAGCCCGGACGGCCTTCACCGTCTGCATTTCCCACCCAAACTCCGATTGTATATTTCGGCGTAACGCCAACTGCCCACGCATCTTTAAAACCGTAACTCGTTCCAGTTTTCCAAGCAAGCGGTTGGCTGCTTGTGAAAAACTCCCAGTTTTCCTCACCGCTTGGTCGATTCACTTTTTCCATCGCTTCGAAGGCTTCGTAAATTGCACCTGCATTCCAAACCGAAGGTTTTTGCTGAATTTTTCCGAAGTCAATTTCTTCGTGGTTTTTCACATAAACTGGTTCTACAAATTCATTTTTTCGGTATTCGCTGGAAGAATTGTTGAAGAAATTTAAGGTCGAAGCCATTCCCGCATACGCTTTCGTAATGTCCCAAAGACTGCTTTCCGCACCGCCGAGAATCAAGGAAAGCCCATAATAATCTGCAGGTTTGTCAATTGCTTTTTGATTCGTCTTCTCCAAAATATTATAGAATCTTTGAAATCCAAAATCGCGTAACATTCGAACTGCAGGAATATTCAGTGAACGCGAAAGCGCCACACTTGCCGGAACTGCACCGTTGAATTGTTTATCAAAATTTTTGGGAGTATAACCATTCACTGAAGTTGGAATATCGGCCACCAAAGTATTTGGAAGTATTTCACCAGCGTCCAGCATCGACGTAAAAAGAAAAGGTTTTAAAATACTGCCTGTGCTCCGTGGTTTTTCGATGACATCTACAAAATTATTGTGTTCGCGTGTTGTGGGCGAATTGCCTACATAAGCCAAAACTTCGCGGGTATTCACATCCATAACCAAAACCGCAAGGTTGTGAATTTGGTTTTGCGCCAATATATAATTTTGCTCTTTTACAATGTTGTTCACTTTCTGCTGAAGCGAAAAATCTATCGTGGTTTCAATGCGTTTTCCATGATGTTCCTTTCGAATTTTTTCTGTCAAGTGAGGCGCAAATTCGGGTAACGGCAATGGTTTTCCGGGCAGAATTTCATCCAAAGCTAATTGATAGGTGGTTTCATCAATCACTTCATTTTGAAAAAGTTTCA
>JBBQUI010000254.1:0-2757 GCA_038212575.1 Flavobacteriales bacterium | reverse complement strand
TCATCCCGTAAACTTGGATGACAATAATAAGTCCTTCCGCCAGAAAACGGATCATCTTTTTTCGCCAAAACCTGAAGCATCAATTCATACGGTTTCATACCGATTGCCAGCAACATCGAGTCGTCGCGATAATAAGGAAAGGCATAATCCTGCGGTAAAAGTTGCATTCCCACAGCAGTTTGGATTACCTCGTGTCCACGCGAGGTGGCGTGGACATATTTGGAAACAAGTTTGAAATTTTCTTCATAAATCTCAGTCATGGCCTTTGCTGTGACTAGATTTTTGAAGGCTTTTTTAAGTATGTCTTTATTCATTTTTTCATTTTTTGAATCACGAAACACGACGGTTTGAGACACGACTTTTTTATTTTGAACCACGAACCACGACTGTTTGAAACACGACTTTTCGACACAAGACTTTCGTGATTCGTGCAGTGAGCATCAGCGAACGGTTCCCGAATAATCTTCGGGACAGGCTGTGGTTCAAAACGTCCTTTCCATATCAAACTGTTCCATATAATCGGCTATCCTCCTCAAAAAAGAACCCGCTAAATACCCGTCAACAATTCTGTGGTCGAAGGAAAGTGAAAGATACATCATCTGTCTAATTTCAATAGTGTCGCCGTCTTTGCGCTCCATCACTTCAGCACGTTTTTTTATGATTCCAGTTGCTAAAATCGCTGCTTCTGGTTGATTGATAATAGGTGTTCCCATCAAACTCCCAAAGGTTCCCACATTGCTTATAGTGAATGTGCTTCCTTTGGTATCGTCGGCTTTTAGTTTGTTGTCTCGGGCTTTTCCGACCAATTCATTTGTTGATTCAGCCAGTTCTTTTAGATTCATCTTATCTGCGTTTTTCACTACTGGAACAATTAAATTTCCCGAAGGAAGCGCAGTTGCCATTCCAATATTAATTTCATCTTTTACAATGATATTTGTATCATCCAAAGTTGAGTTTATCATTGGAAAATCTGTGATTGCCTTTGCAACGCATTCAATAAACAAAGGTGTGAACGTAAGTTTTTCGTTGTATTTTTTTTGAAAAGCAGCTTTGTTTTTGTTACGCCAATTTACCATATCGGTTAAATCTGCTTCCACATACGCGGTCACGTGTGGCGCAGTGCTGGCGCTGAAAACCATATGGTCCGCAATCATTTGGCGCATGCGGTCCATCTCAACAATTTTACCTTTTCCTTTGTCGAATTTTAAATCGGGAATTTGAAATCCGGAAACTTCCGGAACAGCCTGTGCAAACTGAAACGGACGACCGTTTTCCAAATAATATGAAACATCACTTTTTCTCAAACGTCCGTCTTTTCCAGTACCAGAAATTCGAGCCAATTCTTCGTAACTGATGTGGTTTTTACGGGCAATATTGTCAACCAAAGGTGAAATGAAAACGTTTTCATTTACTTTGAATGACTTTGAAAGCCCCCTAGCCCCCGAAGGGGGAACTACAGATGAAATTGAATTTGGAGTTGAAACTGAAGTTTTCGCCTTTTCCTCTTTTTCTGAAGATTTTGAAATCGGTTTTTCAAAATTTTTATTTTCTGAAATTTCCAAAACGGCAATCACTTCGCCAATCGGAACAATATCTTTTGCTTTAAATTTATGTTCCAGCATTTTTCCAGAAGCGGGCGCGGGAACTTCGTTGTCCACTTTATCAGTGGCAACTTCGAGCAGAATATCTCCTTCTTCGAAAGAGTCACCCTCATTAATAAGCCAATTGATGATAGTTCCTTCGGTAATGCTTTCGCCCATTTTGGGCATTTTGAATTCTGTTTTATTCATTTTATATTTCAATGTCACACTGAGCGCAGTCGAAGTGCTTTATTGTTCCAGTCAATATTTAACTTCCAAATGACCCCTCGACTGCGCTCGGGGAGGCATCAATTTTCTTTCTCTTGTCTGTATTCAGAAATAGTTTTGTAAAAATCTTCCTGCACCGGTCTATTCTTGGGAATTTCACGCAACGGCTCTACTTCTCTTAAACTTTCGTGGCAATCGTTTGGCAATTGTTGATATAATCGTGTACCGGCTGTTTTCCACGAAATCATTTCATCAGAAATATCTTTAATTGCTTTTGCAGGATTACCAACAATCAGTTTTCGCTTCGAAAATTTCTCCTCTGCCTTCACAAAACTCATTGCGCCAACTATGCATTCATCGCCAATTTCGGCATCGTCCATTATTACGCTATTCATCCCAATCAAGCAATTTCTGCCCAAATTCGCTCCGTGAATTATTGCGCCGTGGCCCACATGAGCACTTTCTTTTAGCACTATGCTTTTACCGGGAAACATATGGATAGTGCAGTTTTCCTGTACGTTCACACCATCTTCCAAAATAATTTCGCCCCAATCGCCACGAATGGCAGCTCCGGGACCGATATAACAGTTTTTGCCGATAATTACGTTACCTGTTACTGCTGCCAAGGGATGAACAAAACTACTTTCGTGAACTACGGGAATATGGCCTTTGAAGCTATATATCATAAATTTTAAATGTAAAATGATAAAGTAAAAAGTGAATTTAAAAGACTTTAAACTTTTACATTTTGCGGTTTATTATTCAAACTTTTTTAATGTTTCTTTTGTAAAATCACTCAAAACCAATCTACCTGAAATCACAGCTCTTTCAGCAAGTAATTCATCCCAATCTTCCGTGCCGCTCCAAAATACTTTTTTCATCTCTTTCATTGCCTCCGGATTATAATTGCACAGATTTTCTGCGAATTTCTGAACGGCATCGTCCAATT
>JBBQUI010000253.1:0-2762 GCA_038212575.1 Flavobacteriales bacterium | reverse complement strand
AGGTTTGAATCCTGGCAAGGTCACTTAGAGCGAAAAAGTCTGTCCGCCAATTACGGCGGGCGGACTTTTTTTATTTCCAGAGCCGTTAAAAGTATTTAAGCTTTTGTAAGGATTTGGAAATAAAAAAAGTGTACCGCTTTTTTTGCGGTGCAGGCTTTTCATTGTAAGGCGGGACTTGTTCAGGATATGCAATCCTGGCAAGGTCACTAAAAATAGGAAACCACGTTTTAAAAAACGTGGTTTTTTTATTGCCAAAAGTTCGCAACAATTCCTTTTTTTTGGTTAATTTGGATTCTTAAACTCACCTTAATGACAAAAATCGTAAAAGATTCGGATAACGAACAAGAAAAAGATTACATCTTCCAAGACAATAAAAAAACCCGCTTTGGCGCAGGCTTTATAATTACTGTGTTGATAATTTTGATAATCGCCGTCATTGTTTCGGCGGTATATTTTGAGTGGTTTTAAATTATTTCGGCACTCAATCCAGCTTCCAAAAGCATCGAGCAGCGGGGTTTTAGCTCACTAAATTCACCAGTTTTTACTGTGCATTTTCCTTTGTAATGAACAATTATTGAACACTGTTCGGCCTGTTCTGGCGTATGCTCGCAAGCGAAGATCAAACTGTTTATTACGTGGTCAAACGTGTTTACATCGTCATTGTACAGCACAATTTCATTAAGGTTGCTTTCCTTTTCGGCAACTGATACATCTTCCTGAATTTTTTCTTTGGTGCTCAAAACTGATAAATGTTAAATAGGGATTCGGGATTTGTTAATTCGGTTTTACTAAATTACAAATTTTGCCGCAACCCATTTGTTTTTTTCTTTATTTTCAACGAAGGTGAGGCCCAAATTATTGCAATTTTCTGTGATAATTGGCAAATCTTCTTTGTAAAAACCGCTCAAATAAAGTTCTCCACTAGCATTTAAACTTTCCCGATAGACTTGCATATCATTGAGCAGAATGTTTCTGTTTATATTGGCAATTATCACATCATATTTTTTATCCGAAAGCAAAGATGCATCACCTAGAAAAACTGAAATATTTTCACAATTGTTTCTCTGAATATTTTCCATTGAATTCTCAAAACACCACTCGTCAATATCAATGGCATCCAATTTTAAAGCGCCGCGCATTTCGGCCAAAATAGCTAAAACGGCCGTACCACAGCCCATGTCGAGTACTGTTTTATTCTCAAAATCGTTTTCCAATATAAACTGCAGCATCATAAAAGTGGTTTCGTGATGCCCGGTGCCAAAAGACATTTTCGGTTCGATTACAATTTCGTACTCAAAATTTTTAGCTGGGTGAAAGGGCGCACGAACGGTGCATTTTCCATCAACTTCAATTGAATCGAAATTCTTTTCCCATTCCAAATTCCAGTTGATCTGCTCTATTTCTGAGAAAGTATATTCAATTTTAAATTCCTCCGAATCCAAAATATTTATGTCTTCCAAAATATCCGCGTTCCACTCCTCTTTTTGAATATACGCCGAAACGCCTTCTTCCGCTTCCACAAAACTTTCAAAACCCGCATAACCCAGTTCAGCAATCAGAATTTCTGTTCCGGGTTGAAGCGGTTCTACTTTGAAAATGTATTCTATATATATTTGAGACATGTGCTGTAATTAAAAGAACCAAGACTAAAGGGAACCACGAACCAGGAAGCGGTCGCCGTCCTTTTTCCCTTAAGTCCTGCTTCCTGTTTCACTTTAAAAAGAATTTACAATTTTCATAAAACTATCTACTTTCAGCGAAGCACCGCCAATAAGGCCTCCGTCAACATCAGCTTGTCCAAAAATTTCAGCGGCATTGTCCGGTTTCACACTTCCACCGTAAAGGATAGAAACTTTGTCCGCAATTGCTTTCGAATAACTATCCGCAATAGTTTTTCTTATAAATTTATGCATTTCCTGGGCTTGCTCCGGGCTCGCGGTTTCGCCGGTACCGATTGCCCAAACTGGTTCATACGCAATAATTATGTTTTCCCAAGAGTAGTTGGAAACGTGAAAAAGTCCTTCCGTAAGCTGGGTTTTTATCAATTCAAAATGGTTTCCTTTTTTTCTGTCATCCAATTCTTCGCCGATGCAGAAAATAACGGTCATTTCATTTTCGAGTGCCGTATTTACCTTCTCCGCAAGAACGGCGCTATCTTCATTGAAAAAAGCACGACGCTCGCTATGGCCCAAAATAACGGTTTTGGCACCCACACTTTTAAGCATTTTTGCAGAAATTTCGCCCGTAAAAGCGCCATCATTACTTTGGTGCATATTCTGTGCAGCAAGTTCCACGTTGTGTTCGCGCAAAGATTTGAAGGCATGGTTTAAACTTGTAAACGGCGGCGCAAGCATAAGCACTACATTCTCTGGAAACACCTGCTTTTTAAGATCGACCAAAAACATTTCAGTTTCAGCCAAATCGTTGTTCATTTTCCAATTTCCAGCTACTATTTTTTTTCTCATGTCTATGGATTCTATTGATACTGTTGATACTGTTGATACTGTTGATACTGTTGATACTATTGATACTATTGAAACTATTGAAACTATTGATACTATTGATACTGTTGATACTGTTGAAAATTTACTGAATACTGATCACTGACCACTAATCACTGCCGACTAATTTTCGGGTCCAGCCAACCGTAAATTATATCCACAAAAATATTGATTATAATAAACAAAGTGGCAATTACTATCACTGCGCCCATAATTACGGGCAAATCCAAAGTATTTAATGCATTTACAATTTCCTTTCCC
>JBBQUI010000252.1:0-2773 GCA_038212575.1 Flavobacteriales bacterium | reverse complement strand
TGTCAGTTGATGTGCAGACTATTTTTCACAAAATGGAAAAAAGAACTTTGGAAGCGGCTTATAAATTTTACTGTGATAAAGATTTAAAAAATGCCCACAGTGCCGCGGCAGATACAAATGCCACCTATGAAGTTTTAAAAGCACAGCTTGACAGATACAACGAGCTTGAAAATGATGTAAACTTTTTGGCAGATTTCAGCTCGCACAGAGATCATGCAGATTTTGCGGGTTTCATAAGCTATAATGAAAATGGAGTTGAGGTCTTTTCTTTCGGAAAATACAAAGGCAGTTTGGTTACCGAAATTATGGAAAAGGATTCCGGATATTTTGGATGGTTGCTAAACGCCGATTTTCCACTTTATACCAAAAAAGTATTGACACGCATTCGGCTTCAAAAGTTGAACACAAAACTTTAGTTGTAAAATGAAAATAATCTGCATAGGGCGAAATTATGCCGACCATATTAGTGAGCTGAAAAGTGCTACGCCTGCGGAACCCGTTATCTTTTTAAAACCTGATACGGCAATCTTATTAAAGAAGCAACCGTTTTTTATTCCAGAATTTTCAAATGATGTACACCACGAGGTGGAATTGTTAGTCCGAATCAATAAAATTGGAAAGCACATCGATCAAAAATTTGCCCATAAATATTATGATGAAATCGGTTTGGGAATCGACTTCACGGCTAGGGATTTACAAACAGAATTGAAAGAAAAAGGGTTGCCTTGGGAAAAGGCAAAAGCATTTGACGGTGCTGCGGTTGTTGGAAATTTCTTTAAAAAGGAGTATTTTGAGGATGTCAATAACATAGAATTTAGCCTAAAACGTAACGGAAAAACTGTTCAAAAGAGCAGTTCTATGCTGATGATGTGGAAAATTGATGCTTTAATCGAATATATTTCAAAATATTTTACACTGAAAATTGGGGACGTTATCTTTACCGGAACTCCCGCAGGAGTTGGCAGAGTTGAAGCCAATGATATATTGACGGGATTTATTGGTGAAACAGAAATGTTTTCTATAAAAGTTAAGTGAGATGATAAAATATTATGCAAAGGAAAATCTAAGTGAAATCGCTGATGGCGATCAAGATTTTTTAAAGATATTGGCGCAGACATTTTTAGAAGAAATTCCACCAGATTTACATTCCATGAAAGAAGCCATTGTGAATGAAAACAGGGAATTGGCCTATCAATTTGCACATAAAATGAAACCCAATATAGAGATGTTCGGTATAGACGCTCTAAAAGATATTACCAGCATAGAAGCATGGTCTAAAACATCAAAAAATAAAGCTACGGTTCTTCCACATCTGGAAAACGTACTTACTACATTGAACCATGTATTTGCCGAGCTGAAAGAAGATTTCCAATTATAAAATGCTTGCAGAAATTATAACTATAGGCGATGAGATTCTCATCGGTCAAATTATTGATACCAATTCAGCGTATATTTCAAAAGAGCTGAACAAGGTAGGGGTGAAGGTTTTTCAAATCACTTCAATACAAGATGACCGAAACCATATTTTGCAGGCTTTTGAAGATGCCAAAAAGCACGTCGATCTTGTTATAGTTACTGGTGGTCTGGGCCCCACAAAAGACGATATTACCAAACAGACTTTCTGTGATTTTTTTGAAGATACTTTGGTTGAAGACCAAAAGGTCATTGAAAATGTAAAGCAACTTTTCAAAAAATACCAACTCAACAAACCATTGCCCGCTAATTTTCAGCAAGCTATGGTTCCTTCCAAAGCAACTATTCTTACCAACCTTCACGGTACCGCACCGGGAATGTGGATTGAGAAAGACGAAGTTGTTTTTGTTTCCTTGCCTGGCGTACCCTATGAAATGAAGCATTTATTGCAGGAAGAAGTTCTGCCCAGAGTTATAAAACGCTTCAACAGACCATTTATATACCATAAAACACTTTTAACTTACGGTTTGGGTGAAAGTGCCATTGCCGAAAGAATTGCAGATTGGGAAAACAACTTGCCCGAAAACATTAAACTTGCCTATTTGCCTTCTTTGGGAAGGGTTCGTTTGCGTTTGTCTTCTGTGGGTGCAGACGAAAAGTTGTTGAAAGAAAGCATTGATTTACGAATGGATGTTTTAAGTGAAATGCTTTCCGACATTGCCGTCGGGTTTGAAGACGAAACGAGTATCGTTGGCAGAATTGCACATATTCTCAATCAAAAAAATCAAACTTTAAGTTTAGCAGAAAGCTGTACGGGTGGATCTATAGTGGAGCAGATTACCGATGAAGCTGGAGCATCTTCTTTTTTCTTGGGAGGTATTATTCCTTATAAAACTGAGCTAAAAACGAAAATACTCGGCGTTCCTTCTTCACTAATAAAAAAACATTCCGTGGTGAGTATTGAAGTTGCCGAAAGTATGGCTGTTAATTGCTGCAAACTTTTCAATACAGATTTTGCCATAGCGACCACGGGAATTGCTGGCCCAACTAAGGGAGATGGAATAGATGAAGTGGGCACTGTATGCATTGCTATTGCTACGCCACGAGGGGTTGTTTCAGAAAAATTCAGTTTTGGAAATGACCGTTTTCGTGTGATTGAAAAGGCAACAAACAAAGCCTTTGAGATGCTTCTAAAAGAAATTTCAAAAAACTGATTTTCTTTTGTTGTACATCACAAAAGAATTACTTAAATTTGCACCCTGTTTTAAAATAACTTAAAAAAGTTAAGGAAATGTCAAGAGTTTGTGAACTTACCGGAAAGAAAGCGATGGTTGGAAATAACGTGTCGCACGCGATGAAT
>JBBQUI010000251.1:0-2777 GCA_038212575.1 Flavobacteriales bacterium | reverse complement strand
AATTTGTTATATGAAGAAGACGAAGAAGTAAAGCGAATATTAAAGGCGTTGACGGAATTTGTTCGTCCGCACGCATCACTTTTGGCAAGCTATCAGGAATATTTGATAAAAATGGACGTGCTTTATGCTAAAGCGAAATATGCGCTGACAATAAACGGGGTTTTGCCGATTCTAACTTCAAAAAAAAGGATTTTGCTTCAAAAGGCATTTCACCCGCTGTTATTGGTTTCAAACAATAAAAGGAAAGAAAAAACATTTCCGCAGAGCATTGAACTGGTTCCCGATAAACGGATCATTGTAATCTCAGGGCCAAATGCAGGCGGAAAAAGTATAACACTGAAAACCGTAGGGCTTTTGCAACTTATGCTTCAAAGTGGGCTGTTGATTTCTGCGGAGCCACAAAGTGAAATGTGTTTTTTCAAACGAATTTTGACTGATATTGGCGACAACCAATCCATTGAAAACCACCTCAGCACCTATAGTTATCGTTTAAAAAAAATGAACCAATTCCTAAAAAAATGTGACAAAAAAACACTTTTTTTGATAGATGAATTTGGAACCGGAAGCGATCCCGAACTGGGTGGCGCTTTGGCAGAAACTTTTTTGGAAGTTTTTTACGAACGTGAAGCTTTCGGAATAATAACTACGCATTACACCAATTTAAAACTGTTGGCCAACGAACTGCCGAACGCCATCAATGCGAATATGCAGTTCGACAATAAATCTTTGGAACCTTTGTACCATCTGAATTTGGGTGAAGCAGGAAGCAGTTATACTTTTGAGGTTGCACAGAAAAATGGTATTCCGTACAGTCTAATTAACAGGGCGAAAAAAAAGATTGAGGGCGGTAAAGTGCGTTTTGATAAAACAATTGCCAATCTTCAAAAAGAGCGCTCAAATCTTCGGAAGACCTCAGAATCTTTGAAAAATGAAGAACAAAAAGCTCGCATTGAAGGTAAACAACTGGAAGAGGTGAATGCCCGCGTACAGGAAAAGTTGGAAAGTTATCAGGAATTGTTTGATGCCAACCAAAAGCTTATAAGTTTGGGAAAAAAAGTTGATGTTCTCTCTGAAAAATACTTCAACAACAAACAGAAAAAACAGCTTGTCGATGAATTGATGAGGCTTGTTATGATTGAAAATAGTAAAAGAAAAAAGCTCTCACCGAAAACCAAAAAAGCTGAAAAAGTTAAAGAGCAGAAGGTTATTAAAGAAGTTGAACAAAAAGTTGAAATAATTCGCGAACGCAAAAAAGAAGAAAAAGAACAAGCAAAAAAATTACCTCCACCAAAACCGAAAGTTGTACTAAAAATTGGCGACAGAGTTAGGATGATTGACGGAAGAGCCATCGGTACGATTGATACCATTGAAAAAAACAAAGCTTTTGTAAATTATGGAAGTTTTACGACGAATGTGAGTTTGACGGAGCTGGAGAAAGTTTAAAAGGAGTCGCAGTTTTCAGTGGCAGTTATGAGTATGACTGAATACTGCTGCTGCCTCCTCAAATTATATTTATGAATAAAATTGAAAATCACAAAATAATTCTCTTTGACGGTGTTTGCAATCTTTGCAACAGCTCGATCAATTTTGTTATTAAGCACGATAAAAAAAACGTCTTCAAGTTTGCTGCGCTTCAAAGTGAGGTTGGCTTAGAGCTTATTTCAAAATTTAAAATTGATACTTCAAAATTAGATTCTATAATTTTGATTGATGGAGATAAGTATTACGAAAAATCTTCTGCGGCTCTTCACATTGCCAAAAACCTTTCCGGCGCCTATCCCCTACTTTTTGGGTTTATGATCGTTCCAAAATTCCTTCGAAATGCGGTTTATGATTACGTTGCCCTCAACCGCTACAAATGGTTTGGGAAAAAGGATAGTTGTATGATTCCTACGCCTGAGTTGAAGTCTAAATTCCTTTAAAAGGACTTATCCTTTATAAAACTATTTAATCTTTGGGCGCTAATTTATAGTTTGTCCAGCATTCAAATCTCCCGGAGAATCATCAGCAGGGACGTTCCAAATAAAATCGCCATACGTATTTCCAGTTCCTGTGAGTTGTAAAGATTCGCCAATTTGGGTAGTAGTTTTCGATTCTTTTACACCGATATCAGTAGAGGTTATTCCATTGGCAGGACCACTATTGGCTATAAATATTCCTTCGTAACTAAGAAATTGTATGACTATACCAGCTCTAACAATTGCAATTCCATCCGCTGGTCCATTTTGAATTCCTGTAGCCAAAAATGAAAGTGTTCCAACTCCATTGGATTGATTTGGTATTATTCCGCTCAAAGGTATAGTTTGGTAATTGGTTCCAGTAGTACCATTATATAATTCAATTGTACAAATATTTAAATCAAACCCCGCAGGCCCTGCAATCTCAATAAATTCTCCAGAATCTGCACCAATATTTTTATAATGAAATTCATTGATCCAGATTTCAGGTGATGGAATCGTAACACAGTAAATATCATTCCAAACTCCTCCATCCCAGATTTGTAGGCAGCTTTCTCCATTTCCATTGTTCATTACAAAAACTAATAATCCCGCTTCCGATATATTAGGCGTTATGGTATTTCGGGAAGGAATATTTGGCACCCGGGGAGGCATAAAACCTTTGTAAGTGAGCCCAGCATCAGAAGTGCTACTAACTTCAAGCAATGAAGAATTACTCGGGTTTACTGATCCAATCCCCACTTGGCCAAACACATTTCCAATAGCAAAGCCATCACAAAAAAATAAGACAAATTTTTTCATAACTATGATATTAAGACA
>JBBQUI010000250.1:0-2785 GCA_038212575.1 Flavobacteriales bacterium | reverse complement strand
AAACAGCGCCGCAAAAGTTTTGCTTCAAATTGAAACTGCTTCGCTCAAAAAGAAAGGTGAAACTATAACCCCTGAAGATGAAAAAGAAATGTTCGATAAAATAAAAGCCAGATATGACAGACAGATCTCTCCGTATTATGCGGCATCCAGAATTTGGACCGATGCAGTGATAGATCCGCTGGACACCAGAAAATGGATTTCTATGGGCATTGAAGCCGCAAACCATGCGCCTATTGAAAAGAAGTTTAATTTGGGGGTTATTCAGGTTTAGATTATTATTTATTATTATTGTCAAAAATATGTAGTCATTAAATACTTAAATTTATTTATGTTGGAACGCTGGAAGGGTTTTTTAATTTATTTTAAATTCTTCAAAACCTCAGCCCGCTTTATCTTTCCGGTTTCAGTATAAATAAATTTGGACAGAGTGTATATTCTCTTAGGTTTTTCATAAGCCGAAAGAGTTGTAAAAGCTTCGGAATAATCTTCAACTTTTAATTGCTTTTCACTCTCAATTATCAAAATAACCCGTTCACCCAAAGCTCCATCTTTTTCCGATGTTATAAAGAAAGGCAGGTTTATGTGAATTGAAAGTTTTTCCTCCACTGCTTCGGGATGCACTTTTGTACCGCCACTATTAATCACATTATCTATTCTTCCCAAAAATTTAAAGGAAGTTGGAGAAATTAGTTCAACCACATCATTGGTAGCGACGGTTTCTTCTGAAATTTCGGGAGCGTGAATTTGTAAACAACCATTTTCTGACTGTGAAAAATTCACTTTTGGAAGTGCAGAAAAAACAGCAGATTTTTCCTTTCCATTTAATGGTCGAACGGCGATATGACTAATAGTTTCAGTCATTCCATAAGTTGCGAATATGTGCGTTTCACATTTCTGAAGTTCTTTCTCTAATTTCCACGGCACCGCTCCGCCACCAATAATTAGTTTTTTCACTTTGTGCAAATCTGCTAAAGAATGAAAAACTTGGTACGGAACCATCGCTGTAAAATCGAAATCGGCGTCTATGTTTTCGAGAGGATTTTTTTCGGGTGCAACTGTGTGCAAATCCCAACCAGCCGTAATTGCACGCACGAGCATCATCTTCCCTGCAATATATTCCGAAGAAAGGCATAGCAATGCTTTTGTATTTTCCTTTATATCGAAATAGGAAATGGTAGCATTTGCGCTGTTAAAAACGTAATCTTTTTTAAGTTTTATTTCTTTGGGAATTCCAGTAGAGCCTGAGGTTTTGACCGTAATAAAATCATTCCCGTCCAGCCATTCCAAAATAAATCTTCCAACAGCAATTTCATCATCCTTTCCCTTTTCAATAAAATGATTCGCACGTTCCTTTAATGCTTCCGCGGAAGGAAACGCTTCGCCATTTAATTTGAACTTTGGATGCAATAATTGTTTCACTCCAATTGGATTTTTAGGAAAGCACCCCGGCCCGCCGCGGCGGGTGCCATTGCCTGATGAACATTTTTTTTCTCCCCTTTAGGGGTCGGGGGTAGTGATTGGCTCTTCCACTTTTCCAAAAAGCTTGCCACCCCAATCCTTCCATTTATAACGATATGCCATTATAATCAAGAAAATTGGATACAGAATCAGCACAGGTGCAATTACATCAAAACCTGCAGAAGGTTCTGAAATATCCTTTAATACGGAATTAGTTTTGAAAACGGTCCAATCTGCCGTTACCAACAATGCGGCTATCAAATTGTTTCCCGCGTGAAAACCGAGTGCAAGCTCCATACCTTCGTCCATCAATGTCATAATTCCAAGAAAGAAACCTGTACCGATGTAATAAACCATTATAATATTTCCAAATTTATCAACTTCTGGATTTGCCAAATGAAGCCCTCCAAAAACCACCGAAGTTATAACTAGTGGCAACCATTTATTTTTTGCCAAAACGCCAATTCCCTGCATTAAATAACCTCGAAATAGATACTCTTCAAAACTGGTTTGTAAAGGAATCATAATTACTGCAACCACAGCGAGAATCACAAATGGAACCAAATCAAATTGAAGCACATAATCATCGGGATTGCTGTAATAATCCAAACCAGTGACAACAAGTGTAGTTATGGATATAAGCCCAAAACCAAAAAACACGCGTCCCCAATCTGTTTTTTTACGGGAAGTAGTAAGTTCCACAAATGGTTGTTTGTGAAAGTAGCGCACTACCAAATAAACAGCCAGCAAACCAACGGCAAAACTGAGCAACATCAAAAATAATGTGAGGTTTGAATCCAGCACTGTCATCAAAACGTTTTGGTCCTGAAGTGAATCCATACTACCGCCTTCCGAAAGAATTTTAACAAGTACCGCAACAATTAAAGGTATGGTTCCTATCTGGCTGGCAACAAAAATTATGATGAAACCTAACAGATAGCGCCACCATTCGTGTAGGGATTTAAAAGCTTGTTGAATGTACATTCTTAGTTATGAGTTATGAGTTATGGGTTATTGTGTTATTGTGTTATTGTGTTATTGTGTTATAAATTTCAAATCTTGAATCTTAAACTTTGAATTAAATCTGAAAATCCCAATCAACCGTAGGATTGTAATGCAACTTACCGCTTAAAACTTCCAGCGGACTGTCAATATTATTTGTATAAAGACTGCCCGTGCCCAAACCTTGCGGCAATTTACTGTTTTTTGTGAATGTATATTGCGAAATCGCGTTCAAACCCACATTGCTTTCCAGCGCCGAAGTGATCCACCAACCTATATTGTATTTTTCAGCGAGTTTTATCCAAGTATCACTTCCGCGGAAACC
>JBBQUI010000249.1:0-2800 GCA_038212575.1 Flavobacteriales bacterium | reverse complement strand
AAGTACTTCAAAAAAGGCTTAACCGCATTGAAAATTCTTTTCAAAATCAATTTTCATCCATTGTTTTGCATTTAATTTTATCTTTGAGAAAAATAAAATAAACCGTGAAGTCCTCCCTTTTAATTTCAACCTATAATTGGCTCGAAGCGTTGCAATTGATTTTAAAAAGCGTGGAATTATAGAGTGAAAAACCTGAAGAAATTTTAATCATGGATGGAGTTGCTGTTTTTGCTTCAGCGATTTAGAAAGAGGCATTCCTGTAACAATTAATATGAACAATGGCCAATATTTAGGTTTGATTATGGATGAAAAAAAATAATGTACCGAAAAGTACAATTGCAATATTTTATAAGCCAGCCACCCAAAGTGTTTTCTTATATAATAGAATAGGGATATTTTTTGCTCCACCTTCGTTTTCAAGTTTTTGGATGAACTCATGCTTTCAAAATGAATATATTGCAAACTTGGTATCAAAAAAGTTTGCTTATTCTGCTCTTTTAAAAGCCTTCGGCATAAATCGGCTTCTTCATAGTACAAAAAAAGATTTGTGTCAAAACCCCCTGCTTTTTCGAAACAAGAAGCTTTTACAAACATAAACGCCCCTTGAATGTAATCCACTTTAATAGGGATTGAGTACGTTTTTTTTCTGTTGGGATACCTTTTTGGCCACAAAAATTCAAGCGTACCCCTTTTAAAAATTTCCCGGAATGGTGATGAAAAATGGTCTAGCGTTTTTCTGAAATTTCCATTTTCATATAACATTTGTGGGGAACACACACCCGCATCTGGATTTGCATCCATAAAGGCAATTAAATTTTTAAATATATCGGCGCTTTTGAGAAGTGTATCGTTATTTATAAAAGCATAGTATTTACAATTTTCACTATTTTGCACGCCCATCATGTTGCCCCCGCCGAAACCCGTGTTTATTTTGCTCCGTACCAATTTAATCTTTTCTTGGCCCATGGTTGAAATTTCGTTTGCCAACTTTTCGTAATCCCCCCGCTCTGAGGCATTGTCCACTATTATAATCTCAAATTTTATGGGGGGTTTGGTATTTTCCAAAATGGATTTTATACATGCCAAAGTATATTTGCTGGTGTTATAATTGATAAGGATACAGGTTACGTCCATCATTTTATCTCTAAGATTGCTTTCCAATATATTGAAATTTTTTCCGCCCTATATTCTCTCGAATGTTTAATGGCTATTTGCGATTTTTCCTCGGAAAAAGAATTTTCCTCAACAATTTTCGCTAAGACAGGAGTAATTTCCCCTTCTTCAAACAAATACCCAAAATGGGGGCTTATGATTTCTTTGGGACCACTGTGGGCGGTGGCTATGGGAAGTGTTCCCTGAGACATTGCCTCAATAATAATTAGACCGAAAAGTTCTTCCCATTGTTTTGTTGTCTTGGAATTTAGGACCAAAAATTGGTGCTTGCTTATATACCCAATTAACTTTTCCTTGCTTGAAACGAAGCCTTCGAAATGTATATTCGGAAATCGTCCCGCGTAATCTTTTACCAAATTTTCCTCATCCCCAGTACCTGCAATAGTAAGCGTTAATACAGGATTTGCCGCTGCAAAGGTCAATAGCTCCCCAATACCTTTATCTGGCGTAAGCCTACCTAAATATATAAAACTATTGGGAATTCTTTTATGGGGAAGGTGCGTGGTATAAGCTGTATGTAGGGAATGGTAAACAACACTTATTTTTTGTGGGTTTATCTCATAGTTTTTCAATAAACCCTCTTTACTCTTTTGCGTTACCGTGAAAATATGAACAGTTTCTTTTTCAAGAAAGTTTTTCCAAATTCTAAAGATTTCTGGACTGTTGTTTTTGTTTTTTGGATGAAAGCTCTTGTCCCAACAAACCCAAGAAGTATGGTAATATATTTGGTGCCCTTTTAAAATCCAGAACAGGGTTTTTAATTTTGAATCAAATGGGGCTATGCCGAGTACAATTTTTTTATTGGATGAAAACAAAAGGGAAAAAACAAAACCAGCATTAACCAACTGTTTTTTTGCCAATGAAAACCGTCCTCTTATAAGTCCTTTATAAAATTTGCTGAATATCGAAAACTCCCGGTATTCCAGATTGATATTTTTTTTTTTACATAAATGAGCCAAGCCGTAATAATGGCTCACTGCACCATTTTTATGAAACACATAAATTGTTTTTCGGGACATAATCAATTCAGTTTTTTATACAAAAGCCAAAGATTCACATACCGTTTAAAAACCGAAAATGCGCTAACGTAGGCTAAAATAAATCCTTCTTTCCCATCCAAAAATCCCCGCCGGAAAAGGAATTGATTCCAAAAACGAAAACCTGGCCTTATAAAAAAATGGAACCAAGTTGGCCTTTTCCCTTTTTCAAAAAGCATTTGAGCTTGCAAAGCACTGTAACGGTTCATTTTTGAAAGGTAATCGTCAAAAGATTTATAGGTGTGATGGGGCAAAGTAGATTTTAAAAAAGAAGTTTCGCCTTCACTTTCCAATCTTTCGTGAACCAAATTTGAATTGTAATTGCAATAATTTTTATTGAAAAGCCGCACTACCCGGTCATTTTGCAAACCACTGTACTTGATCCGCTTTCCCATAAAATAAAAATCACGCTTGACGGAATATGCAACTGCTTTGGGATTTTCAACCGTTTTTATTATTTCTTCCGAAAGGGTTTTTGTTATTTCTTCATCCGGGTCAAAAAAAACAACCCAATCGTTTTTTGCTTTTGAAATGGCAAAGTTTTTTTGTGAAGAAAAATTATCGAAGGCCCGTTTATGCACTATAACTTT
>JBBQUI010000248.1:0-2841 GCA_038212575.1 Flavobacteriales bacterium | reverse complement strand
ATGGTTTTCCATCTTTTGCTGTAACGAGCATTCCCAACGGAAAATGCTTGATTACCGAAACCATTTTTTCAATATCGTGCGATTGATGGTGAGGCGGTGGATACATATTAATTTTAGATTTACGATTGCCGATTTTAGATTGTTGATTGATTTTATAATTGTAAATCTACAATCGTAAATTGTAAATATTGAATAAGCGAAGTATTTTTTTTAATACGAATTAAGCTTTGGAAGTGAGTGATTTAAAAAATACAAATCCAAAACCTAAGAAAAGCATCAAGTGAAATGGAAACAGCCCGAAATCACCGCCTTGATCGCCTACAACAAAGGCGCTGTACATTCCAAAAGCAAAATAAAGCATCAAAATTCCTTCAAGAATCACGTGGGGCGAAATGTTTTTAGTCAAATACTTATTGCCTTTCCAACTTTCCTTTAAATTACTTATGTTGAATTTTGGGGTACGTATAAATTCGCTTTTCTTTCCAAAATGTCCTTCCAAAACTGCGATGGAATTGTGCAACGAAAATCCCATTGCGACAGAAAAGAAGGTAAAAAACATCCCAATATATTTAAAAAATTGTTTTATACCGCCGCCGTAAATTGTTTTGTACGTGAACCAATAGCAAATAAAAAAGATAATTGTGCTAGCAATAAAGAAACTCATTACATAGAAATACATCTTTAAATGTTCATATTCGTTTTTGATGTAAAGCATCGGAATGCTTAGGATGGCAACGATCAAAATATTCAAAAACATGGTGCTGTTCAGCAAATGCAGAAAACTGTGTATTTTGGTTTTAAAGGAAATATCATTGCTTTTAAAAACACGCCAAGCCATTTTTTGAAAATTCTCTGCCCCGCCTTTGTTCCATCTAAATTGTTGCGAACGGGCCGCGCTGATAACAACCGGAAGTTCCGCAGGGGTTTCTACTTCCTCCAAGTATTTGAATTTCCAGTTTTTTAATTGGGCGCGGTAGCTGAGGTCCAAATCTTCGGTTAGCGTGTCGCCTTCCCAATTGCCGGCATCAAGAATACACTCTTTTCGCCAAACGCCAGCAGTTCCGTTGAAATTTATGAAATGTCCTTTACTGTTTCTGCCCACCTGTTCCAAAGTGAAATGTGCATCCAGCGCAAAAGCCTGTACACGTGTAAGTATGGAATAATCACGGTTTAAGTGGCCCCAACGGGTCTGTACTACCCCGATTTCAGGGTCTTTAAAGTATGGGATGGTATTTTTCAACCAGCTTTTCTTCGGAAGAAAATCCGCGTCAAATATTGCAATGTATTCCCCTTTGGCGGTTTTTAAACCTTCTTTTAGTGCGCCAGCCTTAAAACCTTCACGATTTTTGCGAGTTACATGTTGAATATCTAAGCCTGATTTCTGAAGTTCCTGAATGTGTTTTGCGGTTTCTTCAAAAGACTCATCAGTACTATCGTCTAGTACTTGTATCTCTAGTTTTTCTTTTGGATAGTCAATCTCGGAAATATTGTCCAGTAGACGTTCCATCACATATAATTCATTGTAAACCGGGAGTTGGATGGTTATGTATGGAACCTCTTCTTCTTTGGAAAAATCGAAAGTTGGAGCGTTTTTATGGTTTTTTCGAGCGCTTAAATAGTTGAATAGCAGATTCAATTGTGCTAAAGCATACATAAAGATGAGGAGTAGGGCAATGGAATAAATGGCAATGATTAGGGATTCAAGAATCATTTTTTGAAACTGTATTTAAAAATCCAGGTCAAGATTTTTATGCCAGCAAAGATAGCACCTTTTACCGTACCCGAAACTTTTGAAACGCCTATTCGGTTTCTGTATGGAACTGCAACTTCTGTATAACTGAGGTTTCGTTTTAGTGCTTTAAGTTGCATTTCCACTGTCCATCCGTAGGTTTTGTCTTCCATATTAAGTTGAAGCAGCTTATCATATTTTATAGCTCTAAAAGGACCCAGATCTGTGAATTTTGAATTGAAAAATAGCGTCATTAATTTGGTTGCCAGCTCGTTGCCGAAGCGCTGCGGGAAAGTCATCGACCCAGCTTCACGCAACTTTTTTACACGGGCACCGACTACAAAATCGATATTATCTTCAATAATAGGCGCAACAATTTTTGTCAATTCCGAAGGATAATCGCTGTAATCGCCATCCAGAAAAACTACAATGTCTGGTTTTATATTTTTTTCTGAAATGTATTCCATTCCCTTTAAACAAGCATTCCCGTAACCAGCATTGGGTTGGAAAAGTACGGTTGCGCCTGCATTTCTAGCAACTTCTGCGGTGGCATCGGTAGAATTGTTGTCCACCACAATAATTTCTGATACTGTCTCGGGGATTTCAGCAATCACTTTCCCAATAGAGTCTTCTTCGTTAAAAGCGGGAATGATTACTTTAATATTTTTTAGCATTAAAATCTGTGGAATTTGTGGATTGCGAATTTCAGAAAAATTTGTGACAATCCATTGGACGGAAACTATTCCCAAACCTGACAGGTTAGATTGCTTCGTGCCTGGCAATGACGCCTGTCAGGTTTAATCTGCAAACTGCTACTGAATACTGATTACTTATTTACATAGTTCATCAAATCCACATCGTTTCCAAGTAGAATTTCGTTGCTGTTGATGCGTTTTTCGAGTGGACCATTTTCAAGATTCAAAACGCCACGCGGGCAAACGGCAGCACAAATTCCACAGCCCACACAACTGGAACGAACGATGTTTTCTCCTTTTTGGGCGTAGGCGCGAACGTCTATTCCCATTTCGCAATAGGTGGAACAGTTGCCGCAGGATATACATTGTCCGCCATTGGTAGTTATTCTGAAACGCGAAAACAACCGTTGCTGGAAG
>JBBQUI010000247.1:0-2880 GCA_038212575.1 Flavobacteriales bacterium | reverse complement strand
GTTGAATAAATATCGCTCTCAAGTCTTTTGAAACGAGTATTGTTGAAAATTTCAAAAGTAATTAGCAAATCTCCTTTTGGGCCGCCATTCATTCCTTCACCACCGTAGCCTTTTATTTTGATGGTCTGCCCTTCTTCAACCCCCGCGGGAATTGTAAGCCGAATTTTTTTGCTGCCAATACTGATAGTTTGTTTTTGGCTTTCCAAAATATCAGTCAAATTCAACCGAAGTGTTGCGCTCAAATCCTGACCTTTAAATTGCGAAGTCTGCCTTCTGTTCCCGCCACCGCCGAACATAGATTCAAAAAAGTCGGAAAACTGACTATCGTCATAACCCTGTCCACCGCCCGAATAAGTTCTCTGCCCACCAAAACCTTGCGAGCCCTGTTGTCGCCGTGCTTGTTCATAAGCATCTGCGTGTTCCCAATCTTTTCCGTGTTGATCATATTTTTTTCTTTTTTCAACATCGCTCAATACTTCGTTCGCTTCGTTAAGTTGCTGGAATTTTTGTTGCGCCGTTTTATCGTTTGGGTTTAAATCAGGGTGTAATTTTCGCGCAAGTTTTCGGTATGCTTTCTTTATATCTGCAGCCGTAGCACTTTTGTCAAGCCCAAGAACTTTGTAGTAATCTATGAATTCCATTGAAGTTTTTTTGTTTGTGCTATGAAGTTATGAAAAGTATTACAATTCATTTCCCCAATCTAATTTTCTTCACAAAAATTTGGCAGTCCCCCTAAAAGCCCCCTAACCCCCAAAGGGGGAACTTTTTGTGTAAACACCTCCCCTTTGGGGAGGCTGGGAGGGGACTTTCCCGCCGCGGCGGGTCAGGGGGCTTTTTACTAACAATCCCCATCATTTTATTGTTAATTACTTTCCGAAGTATTGGTTTCACAAGTGCTCACGTATATTTATATTAGCAACCCTACACCAAATCTTTATGTCCGAAACACAATATACCGAAGATAACATACGCTCGCTGGACTGGAAGGAACACATTCGTATGCGTCCGGGAATGTATATCGGCAAGCTCGGTGACGGTTCTTCGCCCGATGATGGTATTTATATTCTTCTGAAAGAGATAATAGACAACTGTATCGACGAATTTGTGATGGGAACCGGAAAAACCATTGATGTTCGAATAAAAGACAAAGAAGTTAAAGTGCGTGATTTTGGACGTGGAATTCCTCTTGGAAAAGTGATTGACGTAGTTTCAAAAATGAACACGGGCGGTAAGTATGACAGTCGAGCGTTTAAAAAATCTGTTGGGCTGAACGGTGTTGGTACCAAAGCCGTAAATGCACTTTCCTCGTTTTTTAAGGTAGAATCAATTCGTGACAATCAGTTGAAAGCGGCTGAGTTTTCTTTGGGCGAACTCACGAACGACATTGCGATTGAAGAATCTACAAAGCGAAAAGGAACAAAAGTTATTTTTATTCCAGACGAAAGTATTTTTAAAAATTTCAAATACCGAAATGAGTACGTAGAAAAAATGCTTAAAAACTACGTCTATCTCAATCCGGGACTGACGATAGATTTCAATGGCGAAAAATTTTATTCCGAAAATGGATTGAAGGATCTTTTGATGGAAACCATTTCCGAAGAAGACAGCGCATACCCGATAATTCATTTGAAAGGTGAAGATATTGAAATTGCGATGACGCATAGCAAAACCCAGTATAGCGAGGAATATCACAGTTTTGTAAACGGACAAAACACAACTCAGGGCGGAACGCATTTGGCCGCTTTTCGCGAAGCTTTGGTAAAAACCATTCGCGAATTTTATAATAAAAATTACGAAGCCAGCGATGTTCGAAAATCCATTGTTTCGGCAATTAGCATAAAAGTCACCGAACCTGTTTTTGAAAGCCAGACCAAGACCAAATTGGGTTCCACCGATATGGGCGGCGGACTTCCCACGGTGCGAACGTTTATAAATGATTTTGTTAAAACCCAATTCGATAATTACCTTCATAAAAACCCTGAGGCGGCAGATGGAATCCAACGGAAAATAGTTCAAGCTGAGCGGGAACGAAAGGAATTAAGTGGTATTCGTAAACTAGCAAAAGACCGTGCTAAAAAAGCAAATCTTCACAATAAAAAATTGCGCGATTGTCGTGTGCATTTGGCAGATATTAAAAACGAAAGGAATTTGGAGTCAACCCTTTTTATAACTGAGGGAGATTCTGCGAGCGGAAGTATTACCAAAAGCCGTGACGTAAATACACAGGCTGTTTTTTCACTCCGCGGAAAGCCGTTGAATACTTACGGAATGACCAAAAAAATCGTTTACGAAAACGAGGAATTTAATCTGTTGCAGGCAGCGCTGAATATTGAGGATTCTATGGAAGATTTGCGTTATAACAATATTGTAATCGCTACCGATGCCGATGTGGATGGAATGCACATTCGTTTATTGCTCATTACTTTTTTCCTTCAGTTTTTTCCCGAATTGATAAAGGAGGGGCATTTATATATTTTGCAAACACCATTGTTCCGTGTTCGGAATAAAAAGGAAACTATTTATTGCTATTCCGAACCAGAACGTATTGACGCAATAGAAAAACTCAAACCAAAACCAGAAATCACCCGCTTTAAAGGTTTGGGGGAAATTTCACCGGATGAGTTTGTACATTTTATTGGCAACGACATTCGTTTGGATCCTGTAATGCTTGATAAATCAATGAGTATTGAAGAATTGCTTTCGTTTTATATGGGCAAAAATACGCCGGACAGACAGGAATTTATTATTGATAATTTGAAGGTTGAGCTTGATAGGGTGGAAGAGTAGTGTTCAGTGGCAGTTGGCAGTTGGCTCGCAATTTATTTCGCGTATTTCGAAAAAAATCTTTGCGCCTTTTCGGCTTTGCGTGAAAAATAGCTC
>JBBQUI010000246.1:0-2883 GCA_038212575.1 Flavobacteriales bacterium | reverse complement strand
CCGGCAGCTTTACCCACGAAAATCTTGACCTTGCCTTAAAAGCAATCTGTGAGCCACTACAATTGAACTATAAAATAAATAAAAACGGAGCCGTAAGCATTCATGCCAAAAATAGCAAGTAGCTACAAAATCATCCTTTTCTTTTTAGTTTTCTGTGCGTTTGGAGTGAAATCCGTAGCGCAGGAAACTGATGAAACCACACTCTTGGCCTATTTAAAATCTTTGGAAAAGGAACACAATGTTCGGTTTTCTTACGTTCGCGAAGAAGTGGAACAAGTTACACTGAAGCCACTGTCAAATAGGAACAATTCCATAGAAAATGTGCTTTCCCATCTTCAGCAGAACACGCCTTTACTTTACCACCGCATCAACGAACGCTATATCACCATTACTTCCAAAGAAAACGAAGGCAGTCTTTGTGGGCGGATTATTGATTTTGAAACCCAGCTGCCATTGGAAGGCGCAACGATTATTTCAGAAAACAACTCATTCAATACAATCTCAAATCCGGAAGGTTTTTTCTATATCCCTTTGCAATCTAAAAATGCAAACTTCACGATTTCGTTTGTTGGCTATACTTCAATCAGAAAAAACACTTCAAGCTTATCAAGCGATTGTCCGGCACTGCTTTTAATTCCTTCGGTTTCTGAATTGGAAACAGTGATGGTCCAAAATATTTTCACTAAAGGAATTGACAAAAATTTGGACGGTTCAATACTAATTTCTACTCAAAATTTCGGCCTTTTGCCGGGACAGGTGGAAAACGATGTGCTGCAGATTGCGCAAGCCCTACCAGGTGTGGAAAGTGTGGATGAAACAATTTCAAACATAAACATTCGAGGCGGAACGCATGATGAAAACCTATTGCTTTGGGACGATATAAAAATGTATCAAAGCGGACACTTTTTCGGGTTAATTTCGGCTGTAAACCCAGACATTACCAAAAACATAACGATTTATAAAAACGGGACAAATATTCGTTATGGCGAAGGAGTTTCGGGCGTTATCGATATGCGTTCAAAAAATAAAATTTCATCAGAAACCGAAGCAGGAATTGGGTTCAATTTGATAAACGGCAACGGGTTCTTGGATATTCCCATTTCGGAAAAACTCGGTATTCAAGTTGCCGCCAGAAAATCCATCAATCATCTTTGGGAATCTCCCATTTATAAAAATTACACCAAACGTATTTTTCAGGACAGTGAAATTTCAAATATTGAAAACAGTGAAAATAACGTCGCAATCACTACCGATGAAAATTTCAGTTTTTACGATTTCAGTACCAAATTGCTGTGGGATATTTCAGAAAAGGACAAAGTGCGAATCAACTTTTTGACGATAGACAATTCCTTGGATTTCACTGAAACTTTGGAAACCAATTCCCAATCAAAAACTAGTGAACTTGACCAACGAAGTTTGCTGGGAGGCGTTTCGTGGAACCGACTGTGGAATGATAAAATTGAGACTACCGCTTTGGCCTACGGCACCTATTATTTGCTGGATGCCATCCATAAAGACATTTTCACTACCCAAGAACAAATACAAAAAAACGAAGTTTTGGAAACTGGCGTTAAATTAGACGCGACCATCGGACTCTCGCAAACTTTAAAGCTTCAAACTGGGTATCATTTTTCAGAAATAGGTATTGCGAACACACAGGATGTAAATCTACCACGATTTCGCGATTATGAAAAGAACGTACTTCGAACCCATGCGCTTTTTGCTGGATTGAATTATGTTTCCAACAATCAAAAAACCTTTGTTTTTGGAGGTGTGCGTGGAAATTATTTTTCGAAGTTTGAAGAAATTTTATTAGAACCGCGATTGAGTTTACATCAAAAATTTGGGAATGGTTTTGCGGCTGAGGTTTTGGGCGAATTCAAAAGCCAAAGCACTTCACAAAGAATCGATTTTGAAAGTGATTTTCTCGGTATTGAAAAAAGAAGATGGATATTAGCTGACGAACAAAGCACACCCATAATTAAAAGTAAACAAGCTTCCGCGGGACTTGTTTACAGCAAGAATGGACTTTTTATGAACGTGGAAGGATTTTACAAAATAGTAGAAGATATAAATAGTGCAAACCAAGGGCTTCAAAACCAGTTTCAATTTGTAAAAGCCATTGGAAATTATACGGTAAAAGGAGCCGAATTTGTGGTGAATAAAAAAACAAAATCGTTCAGCACGTGGCTGAGTTATATGTACAGTAAAAACGATTATGAATTTGAAAACCTCGAACCATCAACGTTTTCAAACAATCTGGATATTCAGCATTCCGCAACGCTTGCAGGAAGTTATTCCTGGAATGCTTTGAAAATTGCTTTAGGGCTGAATTGGCACAGTGGAAAACCCTATACAGTTCCGTTGGAAAATTTTGAAACAACCACGGAAGGTGGCGTAACAACTATTCAATTTGATGCTCCAAATAACCAGCGATTGCCAGATTATTTTCGTGCAGATCTTTCTGCAGAATATCTTTGGGAACTATCCCCAACTATTGATGCCAAAATAAATATTGCACTTTTGAACCTTTTGAATACCGAGAACACTATTAACATCCGCTATGCCTTGGCAAGGGACGAAAACAATGAAATAACCGTAAATCAAATTGAGGAAATTTCTTTGGGAATTACACCAAACTTTTCGTTTCAGGTTTTATTTTAAAAACTACATCCGTTCCGGAACCTCTATTCCCAAAAGGGCAAAAGCACTTTTGATAACCTCTCCAACGGCTCTTGAAATTTTCACCCGGAACGCTTTTTCAGTTTCATTGTCAGTTGCCAAAATGGGCACGTTTTGGTAGAAACTGTTAAACTCCTTTACTAAATCGTATGTGTAATTTGCAATTAGCGCCGGACTGTAATTTTCCGCAGCCAACTGAAT
>JBBQUI010000245.1:0-2892 GCA_038212575.1 Flavobacteriales bacterium | reverse complement strand
ATGAAACAAATTTTAGGCATAGGCTCGCGGATAGATCATCCCAAACACGGAAAAGGAGTGGTTACGAATGTTACGGCAAAAATGTATTGGGTAACATTTATTGAAAATGGTCTGGAAACAATAGCTACGGACGATGATTTTGAAATTATTGAAGCCGCAGAAGACGAAGTGGATACCGTAAGTTTTTACGAAGTTGAAAAAAGCCTCCGCGATATTCTAAAAAAATGGAATGGTTTCAGTGAGATTGTTCCCATAGCAGACAAATGGAAAGGCGGGAATATGGTCTTACATCCGGCGGACAAAAATTTGTCATCAAAAGAAATTCCTATCGATACATTTTTTCATAAAATAGTAATGCTTCGCGATAGGCTTCGTGTGATGGAACAAAAAATAAACGCCAGTAAAGAACTGGCTGAACAGGATAAAATAGACCTTCAGCAATATATAACGCGCTGCTATGGCAGTTTGACTACTTTTAATGTTCTCTTCAAAAATAACTCACAACAATTTAAGGGGGAAAGTTCTGGGAAATGATTGGTAGTTTTCAACAATTGGAAATAGGTGAATTATCCTTTTTAAATCACTTTTTTACATTTAATTAACACTTTAACAAGAAAGTTGTTAAGCCTGTTAAATTTCGTTTAAAGCCACAAAGATTCGATTATTTGTGCTGTTTGGGCAATTGTTCATAAAGTGTTTAAAAATAAATAGCTTTTTTTTCAACACTAAAAAATCACTTTAATCTTTTAAAGACCTTCTGAAACCACAAGGAAATCAAGGGTTTGTATAAAATTAACATAAAAAAGGGCGCTAAAGCCCGTTTTTTAATTTAACATTTAGTTAAAATTTTAATAATCTACTTTCATTAAAAGTTGGAATTGTAAGATTTTATTGGCACTTTTGAAGTGCTAATTCAAACAAACAAAAAAATGAAAACAAAGTTTAGTGGAATTTTAACACTTTTATTAGTGTTGGTTGTGCAGCTCACTTTTGCACAGGAAAAAACAATTTCCGGAACGGTAGCCGATGACACAGGTTTGCCGCTTCCAGGAGTTAACATAATTATACAAGGTACGAGTACCGGAACGCAGTCTGATTTTGATGGTAACTATACTATTGATGCTGCCCAAGGACAAACACTTGTTTATAGTTATGTAGGTTTTGAGACCCAAGAGGTAGCTGTTGGGGCTTCAAATAAAATTAACGTTACCCTAAATGCTGGTTCAGTTTTGGACGAGGTGGTGGTAACTGCACTTGGGGTTTCCCGTGAAAAACAATCATTGGGTTACTCTACACAACAAGTAGATGGAGAGGATCTCTCTACTGTTAAAGGGAACAACTTTACAAACGCCCTCTCTGGTAGGGTTTCCGGGCTTAATATTAGAAGAAACAACAACCTTGGTGGTTCCACCAACGTAGTTATTAGGGGTAATACTTCTTTGACTGGTGATAATCAGGCATTGTTCGTTGTTGATGGGGTACCTATTAGTAACAGGAATACTAACGATGCGGCTCAAACTCAAGCAAGAGGTAATTACTATGATTATGGTAATGCCGCTGCCGATATTAACCCAGATGATATTGAATCCATAAACGTATTGAAAGGTGCTGCTGCATCTGCTCTTTATGGATCGCGTGCTGCAAACGGGGTTATTATCATTACTACTAAAAAAGGTAAAAAGACCAAAGGTCTTGGGGTTACCATTAACTCAAATGCCACTGTTGGTTTTATAGATAAAAGCACTTTTGCTGAATACCAAAACCAGTATGGTCCAGGTTACGGAGATTACTTTACTTTTGAAGACATTGACGGAGACGGAGTAGATGATCAAGTTGAAAACTATGTTGACGATGCTTCTTACGGTCCTGCATTTGATCCAAATCTATTTATATATCAGTGGGACTCATTTGACCCAGCTTCTCCAAATTATTTGAAAAGGTCTCCATATGTCGGTGCTGAAAATGGTCCAATTACCTTTTTTGAAACGCCAATAACACTTACAAACTCTATTTCGATTTCTAATGGATTAGAAAATGGATCATACCGTTTAGCTTATACCAAATTAGATCAGTCAGGATTATTGCCAAATAGTACATTGGATAGACATAATTTCATACTTAGTGGAACTTATGATGTTAGTGAAAAATTAACTGCTAGCGGTTTTGCAAACTATATTAAAACTAATGCATTAGGTCGAAACTCTACAGGTTATAACGATAACGTTGTAGGTAATTTTAAACAATGGTGGGCTGTTAGTACCGATATAAAAGCACAGAGAGATATCTACTTTGCAACACATAGAAACGTAAGTTGGAACCCTGCAAGTTCTGAACCAGGATCTGCTCCAATCTATTGGGACAACCCTTACTGGACTCGATATGAAAACTACCAAAATGACGGTAGAAGTCGTTTTATTGGTAATTTTGAACTTAATTACGAATTAACTGATTGGTTTAATATTACCGGTAGAGTTTCTACAGATACATATAACGAAAACCAAGAAGAGCGAAGAGCGGTTGGTTCAGTTGCAACTTCATTTGGTGTTGCTCGTGGAAATGTTGACTCGGGTTACTTAAGAAGAGATATTACTGCTACTGAAACAAATTATGACTTGATGCTTAACTTTGATACAGATTTTTCTGAAAGCATTAGCTTTGCAGGAATTTTAGGTACTAACATACGTAGAAATGAATTTAACTCCATTACATCATCTACTGCTGGTGGTTTGGTTGTACCAGGACTTTATTCATTACAGAATAGTGCTTCACCACTTCCAAATCCAGCTGAAAGAGCTGAAAAAATTGGGGTAGATGGTGTATATGCAAGTGCATCTTTTGGATTTGGAAACATAGTTTTCTTGGATGGTACATATAGAAGAGATCACTTCTCAA
>JBBQUI010000244.1:0-2900 GCA_038212575.1 Flavobacteriales bacterium | reverse complement strand
GGAATTTACTGGAACAACCACCACCATATGATGCATGCCGTACAAAAAGTAAACGGTGGAATTCTTTGGGCCAATCTTCATTTATTGTTTTGGCTTTCCTTAATTCCTTTTGTTACGGGTTGGGTTGGGGAAAATCATTTTGCCGAACTGCCAATGGCTCTTTACGGAGCTGTGCTTTTGATGGCTGCAATTGCTTACTTTTTTCTTCAGAATAGAATTATGGCTGTGCAGGGGGAAAGATTCTTTATTGGCGAAGACATTGGGGAATGATTTAAAAGGTAAAGCATCTCCAATTATTTATATTGTTGCAATTATTGCATCGTTTTATAATCCGTGGATTGCCGGAGCGCTATATATTATGGTAGCTTTAATATGGTTGATTCCCGATAAAAGGATAGAAATTATTTTTAGGGACAAAGAATAATTACCAAGATTGTCCTTTCAGTTCCATTGCGGCCCGAAGCACATCGCGTTGGCTTATCTGGCCAACTAGTTTTCCATTTTCTATAATCGGAAAACGGCGGTGTTTTGATTCCAAAAATTTACTGGCAGCATCCAGCACGTTCATTTCACCATCAATGGTATCAACATTTTTAATCATATGTAGTTCCACTTTCACGTCTTCCATTGGGTGGTTGTGGTAGCGGCAATCGCTGAGCTGTTTCATACAGTCGCCTTCGGAAATGATGCCGACCAACTCATTTTTATCATTAACAACGGGGCCGCCGGAAATCTTTTTCTTCAGAAGAATCTCGATTACTTCAAGCACAGATTGGTCAGGTTTGAAGGTGATGAGGTTGCGCGTCATATAATCAGAAACCTTAATTTTTTCCGAAGAACCTTTTTGGGGCTTTGCCCTTCTGCCAATAAAACTTTTAATTCCCATAATATGAATTTTTTGCGAACTTCTAATATAATCAATTTTGTCAAATTAAGTTATTGGGTTATTAAGTTATTAAGATATTGGGGGATTAAGTTGGTTGAAGAGGAAGGTCAACAACTCAATAATCAATAATCAGTAACCTTTTAACTTAACGCGATTAAAATTGTATTTTTAACAACCTAAACTTCCCAACCATGAAAAAATTTGGCGCCCTACTTTCGCTCCTGCTCATAATTGCATTAATCTTTTACAGTTTTTATGGATTAACGCCCCATTACAATGGAGACGAAACAGCTTCCGCCAATGAATTTTCTGTAGATAGAGCCTTACAGCCTTTAAAAGAAATTTCAAAAAAACCACACTATTTAGGTTCCGAAGGACACGAAGAAGTTCGTGATTTTTTGATTTCTGAGTTGCGAAAATTGGGCCTCGATCCACACATCCAAAAAGGATTTAGCCTAAACCCAGAATCAAAAACACTGAACAAGCCCATAAATATTATTGCCCGAATAAAAGGTTCGGAAGAAGGAAAAGCACTTTTGCTGCTTTCACATTATGACAGTGCGCTTGTTCCATCTTTCGGCGCTAGCGATGCCGGAAGTGGCTTGGTTACAATTTTGGAAAGCGTTCGTGCTTATCTCGCTTCAAGTGAAAAACCAAAAAACGACATCATCATTCTTTTTTCCGATGCCGAAGAAATTGGGCTGGACGGCGCTAAGCTTTTTGTGAACCAACATCCATGGGCGAAAAACGTAGGTTTAGTGCTAAATTTTGAAGCACGTGGAAGCAGCGGCCCAAGTAATATGATTTTGGAAACCAACGGAGGAAATTCAAATTTGGTGAAAGAATTTATAAAAGCAAATCCCGATTTTCCAGTGGCTTCTTCACTTATGTACAGTGTTTACAAAATGCTCCCAAACGATACAGACTCGACAGTTTTTAGAGAAGACGGAGATATACCCAGTTTTTTCTTCGCCTTTATTGACAGTCATTTCAATTACCATACTGCCAACGACACATTTTATAATTTAAGCAGGAATTCACTGGCCCAGCAAGGCAGTTATTTACTTCCGCTGATTCATTATTTTGCAAACGACGATCTCTCAAAACTGAAGTCGGAAACGGATGATGTTTACGTAAATCTTCCTTTAGTAAAAATGATAAGCTATCCGTTTTCGTGGATTTTGCCGATGCTAATTTTGGCAACACTGCTATTTCTGTTCCTCATTTTTTACGGACTTTATAGAAGAAAATTGAATGGAAAAAAAATGGCTTTGGGCTTTGTTCCGTTTTTGCTTTCCCTTATTATTTGTGGTGTTGTTGGACTATTTGGCTGGAAATTAGTTTTGGCAATGTACCCACGATACTCCGAAATCCAACAAGGCTTTACCTATAACGGGCATTGGTATATTGCGTTTTTTGTTTTTCTTTCATTGGCCATTACTTTTGCGATATATAAAAAATTCACTCAAAAATTTAAAGAACCTTCATTTTATGTGGCACCGCTACTTTTTTGGCTCTTGATAAACGTAGTTGTATTTATTATTCTGAAAGGTGCCTCATTCTTTATTATTCCTGTGTTTTTTGGATTATTGTCGTTTTTTATAATGCTTCGGCAGGAACGTCCCAATCTTTTGGCAATGGCACTTTTGGCAGTTCCAGCAATCTTTATTTTTGCGCCGCTCATTCAGTTTTTCCCGGTTGGGTTGGGCTTAAAAATGCTCGTGATTAGTTGTGTTTTCACAGTTCTACTTTTTGCATTGCTATGGCCAATATTTGGGTATTATAAAATGAAAGGTTTACTTTCTGTGCTTTGTTTATCACTCGCCGTTTTCTTCTTCATAAAAGCACATTCAAAAAGTGATTTTTCCGAAGAACGAAAAAAACCAAACAGCCTCGTTTACTATAAAGATGCCGATGCCGAAAAAACCTATTGGCTTACTTATGATAAAGAAATAGACGAATGGACTCAGCAATATTTAGGCGAAAAACCCGAAGATGCTTCCATAATTTTAGG
>JBBQUI010000243.1:0-2916 GCA_038212575.1 Flavobacteriales bacterium | reverse complement strand
CTACTCATCAAAAGCAAGCAAGTATTATCGTAATCCTGCGAAAAAAGATAGGTTTTAAAATCTGCGGGATTGGTGAAAACTACTAAATCGTCACGATCAAAAGCTTCCTCAATTTGTTCACCCTTAATTGCTTCTAATTGTTTTATCAAAACTGCGTGTGGAGAATAGAAAACCACTGCGCTGTCCGCTGCGTCCAGCGTTCCTTTGTATTCTTTTAAAAATTCAGGATTCAAACTGCTATAGGTGTGTAGTTCTAAACAGGCAATCAATTTTCTATTTGGATACTGGCTTTTTACAGCTTCCGTAGTTGCTTTTACTTTGCTTGGGGAATGTGCGTAATCTTTAAATGCAATAGCGGTTTTGGTTTCGGCTATCTTTTCCAAACGTTTGCTGGCACCTTTAAATGTGGCTATTGCTTCGTAAAAGTCCTCTGCGTCAACGCCCATTAATTGGCAAATCCAACGTGCGCCTTCAAGATTGTTTAAATTGTGTTTTCCGAAAATTTCAACAGGCATTGGGCCTTCGGGAGTTTCCAAAAGAGTGGTTCCATCCTCAACCGAATATTCGGGGGTTTGATATGGGTATTTTTTTATGTGATTTGTAGAATTTTCCACAACTCGTTTTACCTCAGCATCCTCTTCGTTGTAAATAATTGCGCCACCGTTCGTGATTTCGTTCAGAAATATTTCAAACTGCTCAACGTAGTTTTCATAGGTCGGGAAAACATTTATGTGGTCCCAAGCTATGCCGCTCAACAAAGCAATGTTCGGTTTATAAAGGTGAAATTTAGGCCTGCGATCAATTGGCGAGGAAAGATATTCATCGCCTTCAATGACCATAAAGTCATTATAGTCGGTTATTTTCACCATTGTATCAAACCCTTCCAACTGCGCGCCAACCATATAATCCACTTCTTTTCCGTTATAGTTCATAACGTGAAGTATCATAGATGTGATAGTGGTTTTTCCGTGGGAACCACCAATAACTACGCGGGTTTTATTTTTGGATTGTTCGTAAAGAAATTCGGGATAACTATAGATTTTTAAGCCGAGTTCCTTCGCTTTTAAAAGTTCGGGATTGTCTGCTTTGGCATGCATTCCGAGGATAACTGCGTCAATTTCAGAAGTCAGTTTTTCGGGGAACCAGCCTTCAACTTCGGGCAATAACCCTTTGTTTTTCAACCTCGTTTTTGAAGGTTCAAAAACCTCGTCATCGCTTCCGGTTATGGTATCTCCTTTTTCGTGTAATGCCAATGCAAGATTGTGCATCGCGCTGCCGCCAATGGCTATGAAGTGAATTTTCATGTGAGATTCAAGATTTAACCCTTCGACTGCGCTCAGGGTGACATTTGTAATGTAAAGATACTTTTTCTAATTCTGAATTCAGAATTCAGAATTCAGAATTACAGCGCCAAAATGAGAGATTTTTCCCGTAATGCTTCCTTAAAATCTGTCTGCCCCATTAAAGCTTTATTTATCCAGGTAAGTGCGATTTCCTTTTTGCCGAGGTTTTTATATATCTGCGCCAAACGATAATAGGCCCAGTCTTTCGGCACGCCATCTTTTATGGAATAATTGGCCAAATATTGGCTGAGACAATCAATGCCATATTGGGGCTCCAGATTGTACTGTGCAGAAATTTTCCCAATTTGGTAATTGAGTTGGTTGCGTTTATGCTTTTTCAGCGATTCAGAATTTGTAGCAATTGCTTCCTTTGGCTGATTGTTTTTTTCGTAAAGATTTGAAAGCTTTTCATAGGTATGTGGCGAACCGCCCATTTCAATTGCTTTTTTATAAAAACGCTCCGCATCTTTGGGTTTATCGGTATATTCCGCGATGTAGCCATTGGCAAGGTAGCCGTCCACTTTTGAAATCACTCCCAATTCATTTGCATAGCCAGTGGCTTTGGTTTCGCTTCCGCCAATAATGCCAGGTAATTGTATATAAAATTCCACCAAGGCCCATCGAGCCTCAATATGCTTTGGGTCAATTTTAGCTGCGCGTTCCAAGTGATGTTTTATATCGCCAATGTATGAAACCGCCCGAAGACGGCTAATGGACAATGCTTTCATACCTATAGCGCCACCGTATTTAAAATGATAATTGGCGTTGGTTTCTTCCCCTTTTACTAAGGCTTCGTAATAGGAAATAGCAGTGTCCCAATTTTTCGCATAAGCAGCAATATCACCCAATTTTTCCCGGGTTTTTTTGTCGTTTGGATACTGTTTTAAATAGTTTTCAAAAATAGGTTTCGCCTTGCTGAAATTTTCCTGCTTGAAGTATTCCTCCCCTTTCTGATAGTTGTTTTGGGCAACTGCACATAAAGGAAGGAAATAAAAAAGAAATGCTATTTTTCGGAAAACTATTTTATTCAAGGTTTTAAATTCAAGGTTCAAGATTTAAGATTTAAGATTCAAGGTTAAAGGTTAAAGGTTAAAAACGGCTTACTGAGACTGGCTATTGCCTACTTTTTTGGAGGATATTTATTTAGTATTTTCTGAATTACGGAAACAAAATACGATTCCTTTTGCTGCGGCGTCGCACGTTCTTTCATTTCGCCTTCGGCAACTGCTTGCCAAATAAGGTCGTCTTTTTCAGCATCTATAAAATCTATGGTAAGTTGTTGGTTCACGACCCTCCCGCCAATAGGAATTCCACCGCTAACGCCAACTCCCATATTTCCACCACCTCCCCCAATACCAATACCGATTGTATTACGTGAGTTTGAAACAGTTTCGCGAGCAAAAAAGTTAATGAAAATTTGTGGCGTTTCGCTTTTTACAAACCCACGCTGTTGCAATAAACTATCGGTAATCTGCATAACACGGTTATCGTCAAGTTCATTAAGGCCGGAATCTATATTCGGAAAATAATTGTAGCTATTGTATTTTGAAAAATCTACTTGCTTGTCATAATC
>JBBQUI010000242.1:0-2917 GCA_038212575.1 Flavobacteriales bacterium | reverse complement strand
GCAGTACCCACAAACTGACCATTTAAAAATCCTGCAGCGTCACTGAAAGTTGCAGCTCCGTGGCTTCCAGTCCCGTTTGGATTTTCTACGCGAGCAACAAAATCATACCAGCCCAGTAATCTTCCATCATTTCTAAGATCTGCATAAGCAGGATTGCTCAATACATTTGGATAGCCATTATCCATAAAAGCTACGATTATGTCTTCTCCTATAAAATCATTTTCGTGAAGATAATCCACATTGATCATCTCGGTTTGATTGATTGCACTTCCGTAGTTATATATTGGTCTTGATGGAAATTGGTTTTCCACTTCAAATTTATCTTTGGTGAATTGTTTTCCTCCTGTTGGTCTATTCAAGGTTTTATCTGCAAACTCAACGTCGGTCACAAAGGAAAGATTTAATAGATTGTTGATGTTGGTTTCAGTGCCGCGAACGTAAACGGCGTTTAACCATTTTGATTTGGCAAGAACGGTAATTCCTGTAGCAGCGTCAATGGCTGCTTTTTGGATTTCGTTCAATGGTACATCGCGGTCATCAATCACAGTGCCCTGTGTATTTTTTCTATCTAAAGCAGCTTGTGTCAAAATAGTTATTGGGTTTGCCAGAGCAGCATTAACTATAGCTGGATCCTTAGCTTCCAAAAAAACAAGCGCATCTTCAGTTTGGGCAAAACTAAAAGTAGAAATAAAAACAATAAATAATAGGGATAATTTTTTCATCATAGATTTTTTTAAGAGATAACGCCACTTCCCAATAATTCTGGGCCGTTGTACCATGCTACAAACTGACCTTCGGTTATTGCGGATTGTGGTTCGTCAAATATAACATAAAGTCCCGAAACTGTGCGGTGTAAAGTTGCTTTTTCCAAAGGTTGCCTGTAACGGATTCGAGCCATCACTTCCATTTTTTCTTCTTCGGCAATTTTTAGGTCTTCTCGTATCCAATGTATTTCTTCACTTTTTATGAAAAGTCCGCGACGGTAAAGCCCTGGATGTTGTTTTCCTTGGCCAGTGTAGATTATATTTTCGTCCACGTCTGTATCAATTACAAAGAGTGGTTCTTTGGTTCCGCCAACGGCCAAACCTTTGCGCTGGCCTTTAGTGAAATAGTGCGCCCCGTGGTGGATGCCCACTTGTTTGCCATCTACTTTGGAATATTTTCTTTTGGTGGAGAGATATTTGAATTTTTCCTCTTCGGAAGAAAAATCCGGTTGTGTTCTTTTGTATTCTGAAAAACTTGCCGGCACCTCAACAATTACACCGTCTTTTGGCGCCAATTTTTGTTGAAGAAATTCAGGCAATCTCACTTTTCCAATGAAACACAAACCTTGCGAATCTCGTTTTTCGGCAGTAATAAGATTTTGTTCAGCAGCTATTTTTCGAACTTCGGATTTTAATAATTCACCGATAGGAAAAAGCGTTTTTGAAAGCTGCTCCTGCGAAAGTTGGCACAGAAAATAGGATTGGTCTTTATTTGGATCCTTGCCAGAAAGCAGTTGATATATTTCTTTGCCATCATCCTGAGCGGAGTCGAAGGGTTCAATAATATCTTTTCTACAATAATGCCCAGTTGCCACAAAATCGGCACCCAAACTAAGTGCGATTTTCATAAACACATCAAACTTTATTTCGCGGTTACAAAGCACGTCTGGATTTGGCGTTCGGCCCATTTGGTATTCGCGAAACATATAGTCAACAATGCGTTCTTTATATTCTTCGCTTAAATCAACCGTTTGGAAGGGAATGCCCAATTTTTCAGCTACTAGCATAGCATCGTTGCTATCTTCAAGCCACGGACATTCATCAGAAATGGTTACAGAGTCGTCGTGCCAATTCTTCATAAAAAGACCTATAACATCATAGCCCTGTTCTTTTAAAAGATAGGCTGCAACGCTGGAATCAACACCACCACTGAGTCCGACAACTACTCGTTTTTGCATAAAAATTTATAAGTTTAAACTTTCGCCCTAAAAAGCTTCGGTTTACGAAGGCGCAAAGATACAGATTGAAAGTACCAAATAACTAATCCCGTCCCGATAACTATCGGGACCAAAGAAATCACAAAATGTCAAAAATCAATCTACAACCAAGTATCACTTTTTTTTCTTAAGCGAATATTAGGGTGCTGTTTTTGGAATTTGGTAGTTGTGATTTGGGATTTAAAAAAAATTATTTATCAGGTTTCGGATAGGTTTCTTCCAAAACTACTTTGCCGTCTTTGTAGTATTTCCAAAGACCGTGTTTTTTGTCATCCTTATAAAATCCTTCTATCACCACATTTCCGTTGGCATCATAGTAAAATGCAGGACCTTGGAGTTGATTTTCCCTATTAAGCAGTTTTTTTAAAAGTACTCCGTCGGGCGAGTAATAATTATCTTCGCCTTCTTTAATGCCATTTTTGTAACTGATTTCTTCAGTGATTTTTCCGTTGGGATAGTAAGTTATCATTTTTCCGTCCAGTTTTCCATTGATGTAATTTTCACGGGTCATCACATTTTTGGACTTTTCGTGATAATAAATCCATTCGCCAATGCGGTCTTTGTCCTTCATCTTTCCTTCACTCACCAACTTTCCTTTAATGGTAAAATATTTCACTTCGGCAATATCGTCTTTGCCATTAAAGTTTTTGGTTACTGTGGGTTTGTCTTTGCATTCAAGGCAATAAAATTTGAATTCGCCCACCTCTTTTCCATGCTCAAAAGTGCCTTGGTAGCGAAGCTGGGTTGTGCCTTCGTATGTTTTTTTCCAAACTCCGTGACGTTTTCCCTGCGCGTCCATTTGGTTTATTTCACTTTGTGAAAAAACATGAAGGGAGCCGAATATTATTCCGAAGAAGAAAAAGAATAAAGCAGTTTTTTTCATTGGGATCATTGTTTGACAATACAGATAACGAAAAAATTTAGAATCTATTTTTA
>JBBQUI010000241.1:0-2928 GCA_038212575.1 Flavobacteriales bacterium | reverse complement strand
TTAAACTTTTAGAAACTAAAACGTTCCAAATGAAAATCAAAATTACCATACTATTTGCAATAATTCTCACAACAATTAGTTTCGCACAAACAAAAACCCAAGAAGTTTCACCAAACTCCTCTGAACCACTTCCCTTTAACGTAGTTGATGTGCCAGCCCTTGCGCCAGGATGTAAAACAAAATGGAAGGTGGAAAAACAAAAAAAATGCACCCAGGTATTCATAAGCGATCACGTAAATAGAAAGTTCAATACTGAACTTGCCTCAGAATTGGGCATAACAGGATTTATAAAAATAGACGTTGTATTCACAATAGACAAAGAAGGAAAGCCCAAAAACATAAATGCTTCGGGAGGGCCAGAAATCATGAACCAGCACGCTGTGGAAGTAATACAGAAGCTTCCCCAATTAACTCCTGCAATACACAATGGCGAACTAGTTGAGGTATTCTATAAATTTCCTATTGCATTTCATATTCAATAAACTTTAAAAAATACATTTCAGTAATTGTTTTAACATGCTTCAACATATATTTATAATCCTCACTATTGGTTCATTCTTTTCATGTAAAAACACTGATAAGAATGAAACTGCCCCTCTTCAAAAAGATAATGAAATAATCTGCACAGACACTAGTTGCCAAGGAGCCTATTCCGGTCCCGAATTCATAAATGGTTCAGACATAGCACATCAATTTTCAAACAAGATGTCCGAGAAAGTAGGTGACCAACTAAAGCAACTCTATAAAGAAGGAAAATATTCCAAAGTAGATTTCCAAAACATCCAAATGTCAACAAAAGGCATGGGCTCAGGCACGGTTGAATATTCACTTTCAATTCCTTTTAAAACTGTGGAAGAACCTTGCCAAGCCTATACCTCTTTTGACCATGTGGGCGGTTGGGACCATTCACCAGCTTTAGCTTTAAGAAAAAACCAATTAGCCAAAGTTTTATTGGAAGGCGAAAAACTATTCATGAGTGATTTAAAAACCACTCCAGAAGGCTTGCAGGAATATTGGATTCAATGGAAGAATAAAGAGCTTCAATTTGATTGTGCTAACTAACAACAAATAGAATTTTGAAAAGTAAAAAGAAATATAATGTAAGCGCAATTATTCTGAATGGTTTTACTTTAATATGGTTTCTCTTGGTTGAAAGAGAAATATACAAACGTTACCTTAATTCTGGCGGTAAAACCAAAGCGCTTTTCGGCATAATTGAAATGGGATATTATGACGAACAGCTACTTATAGTATTTGGTGGTGTAATCTCATTGCTATTGGCACTAATTGCATACCGACAAAGTGAAAATAGAAACCTTTCTTTTTTTGCAATTATACTTTCTCTTATAACAATTACGCTGCCCTTTCTTGAAATATGGAAGCTATTTATATAACGGTTCCCCCAGCTATCGCGCATTTACAATGAGTGCCCATCAAACAAAATAGATTATCCCGCCAGTTCCACCAACTTGGCAAGCGTCCGGTAATTGCGTGTCGTAGCCGCAACCTCCAGTTTTTTCTCAAAAAAGTTGTTGTTAAGTTTTGCATTGCCATACCCATTGCCAAAATAGATATAAACACATTCCGTAGTTAGCACAAATTCCTCATTCGGGTAACTAATTTTGCGCACCGTCTCCATAAGTTCCTCCTTCGGTGGCGAAGCAAGCAGCATAAAGTAAGCTTCAGCTTTCTTAGTTTCTTCAAAAGGACAATTCGCTAAAATTTTAGCAATCGTATCCACAGTTTTCACAAGCACCGGAACTTCCCATCCAAACTTCTTCTCTATTTCTTTTGAAATTTTTTGAGAAAGACCCTTTCCTTCTTTCGCAGAAAAGACCACATTACCACTTTGTATATAAGTCACCACATCTTCAAAACCCAATTCCTCAAAAAGAAGTTTAAGGTCGTCCATTTTCAGTTTTTTATGACCGCCAACGTTTATTCCCCGAAGTAGGGAGATGTATGTATTCATTTCAATAATTTTGGCGTTGACCCAAGAATCTATAAATTAAAAGTCCATATGGCTTAATAACGTAATGAATTGAATAATTGAATTGTTCCAAGGTAATTATCCGTACGTTTTTGTAACGAACCTGAAATGCCTCTAGCATCAATAAAACCATTTCAATCTGTCTATTGAAATCTTCCCAAAATTCATATTCCTTATTGTGGAATTCAAAAAGACATTTAGCTTTGTGGATTTCTATTCGGCCTTCATCTGTAGTCCTTATCTCATCGCCCATATTGTTTTAAAATATCTTTTAATGAATGCGTTATTAACGTTCCATTTTCATCTCGTTCTATCATATCATCCATCATTGCTTTGTATTCTTCTGAAGGTTCCGCAAAATTGAGCGCCCTATCCTCAATCATAAATTCAAGATAATTTTTCAAGGAACGTTTTTGAAGTTTTGCCTGTTCTTCAAGAATAGCTATAGCCTTGTCATCCAGCTCGATCAATTTTTTTGTCTTTCCCATTGTATATAGATTATATATATCAAATATATACAATCAGCAACTAAAATACAACCAAGTTATTACAGATTTTGCGAAGTGATAAAGCCTCCCGTCCAGGCATTTTGAAAGTTAAAGCCACCGGTAATGGCATCTATGTTGAGCACTTCCCCAGCAAAATAAAGATTTTTGCAGATCCTGCTTTCAAAGGTTTTGAAGTTTACTCCCTTTAAATCCACACCACCAGCAGTTACAAATTCTTCTTTAAAAGTGCTCTTTCCGGTAACTTTAAAAATACCTGCGGTCAATTGGTTTGCTATATTCTGAAGATTTTCGCGCGTGGCATCCGCCCAAGTGAGCCGCTCATCAATCCCCGAAGATTTTACAATACTTTGCCAAAGCCGTTTCGGCAGATCAAACTGGGCGTATTTAAAAATGGTCTGCTTCCCTTGCAATATTTTCAAATCCTTCAAA
>JBBQUI010000240.1:0-2950 GCA_038212575.1 Flavobacteriales bacterium | reverse complement strand
TTGGCAGAAAGTTTTGAAACGAATCCGTCCATAGACGTGAATTTTGCCGACGCTATATCGGGAACCCGACAAATTAAAATGCTTGGTCTTACAAGTCCGTACATTTTAATAACAACTGAAAACGTACCGAGTATCCGAGGTGCTTCGCAAACATATGGCTTGAGTTTTATTCCCGGAACTTGGGTTGAAAGTATTCAAATTACCAAAGGTGCCGGGAGCGTTACAAATGGTTACGAAAGTATTGCAGGGCAGATTAACGCCGAATTGCAAAAACCAATGACTGATGATAGGCTTTTCGTAAACGCTTACGGTGCTGGAAATGGTAGGTTTGAACTTAATACACACCTAAATACAAAAGTTAGCGAGCGATGGAGCACTGGTCTATACCTTCACGGAAATATGCGTGAAACTGAATTTGATAATAATGGTGATTCCTTTCTCGATGCACCATTGATGCAGCAAGTTAACGTAATGAACCGCTGGCAGTATACTGATCAAGAAAATGGTTATGTTGGTTTTTTCAATTTTAGGTATTTGAACGATGAAAAACAAACTGGTCAAATCTCCTTTGATCCAGACAAAGATCGCGGAACAACAAACGCTTGGGGAAGTGAAATAAAAACCCAACGGTTTGATGTTTCCGGGAAATTTGGTTTTGTAAACCCTGATATACCGTGGCGTACCGGCGGATTGCAACTTGCTTATAGCCATCACGACCAAGAGTCTTATTTTGGGTTGAATGATTATACTATCCAGCATAACAGTTTGTACGCCAATTTGCTTTACAATTCAATTATCAGCGATTCGCGACACAAAATAAAAACGGGATTGAGCGCAACTTATGATGGCTATGATGAATTGGTACTTTCCGAAAATTTCAGCAGGGTTGAAAATTCTGTCGGTGCTTTTTTTGAGTACAATTTTGACAATTTGGGCGATTTGAATTTTACCGCCGGGATACGTGCCGACGTTCACAATAGATTGGGAACATTCCTTACACCACGCTTCCATTTGCGCTACACACCGTGGGAAAAATCAGCTTTTAGAATTTCAGCGGGAAGAGGCAAACGAAGCGCTAATATTTTTACCGAGAACCAACAGATTTTTGCTACTTCTAGAAGCCTAAATATTTTAGGGAACGGTGGAAAAATTTATGGGTTAGATCCAGAGATTGCTTGGAATTATGGAGCTTCCTATATGCAGGGTTTCAATCTTTTCAACAGAAAAGCGGATATCACTTTCGATTTTTACCGAACCGATTTTGTGAACCAAATTGTTGTGGATTGGGAAAACCCTTCAGAAGTTAACTTTTATAATTTGGAGGGTGAAAGTTTTTCGAATAATTTTCAGGTAGAGTTCAATTATAATCCTTTCGAACATTTTGATATGAGATTGGCATACAAATATTACGACGTGGAGACCACTTATTTAAGCGGAAAGAAGCAAACACCCTTAACGCCGAACAATCGTTTTTTTGCAAACGCTTCCTATGAAACACAGCAAAGTGCAAAGGGCGGTAATTGGAAATTTGACGCTACGTTCAATTATTTGGGCGAGCAGCGATTTGCTTCCACGGAAAGTTATTTGAACACGATTGGTCTTTCAGAATTCTCGCCAAGTGTTTCAACGTTGAATGCACAGGTTACCAAAGTTTTTTCAACTAATTTTGAAATCTATGTGGGCGGGGAAAACATTACAAATGTTGCTCAGCCAAACCCAATTGTGGGAAGTGACAACCCCTTTGGAACAACTTTTGACACAACCTATGTTTACGGACCGATTTTTGGAAGTTCATATTACGCAGGTTTGAGATATAGCATCAATTAAAATCTCTATGTCCTCTGTGTTTCTGTGGTATGGAGTCCACCTCAAGGAAGCAACAAATAAATAATAGTAATAACAATAAAAATAGTATTAGTATGAAAAAAGCAATTTTAATTTTTAGTTTAATGTTTATTGGCGCAACAGGTTTTGCCCAAAACAAAAATGCCAAAGCCACCATTGAAGTTGATGGCGTATGCGGTATGTGTAAAGATCGTATTGAAAAAGCCTCCATTCAGGCCAAAGGCGTGAAATCTGCCATTTGGGATGTGGATACACATCAATTGAACTTAATATATAATGAAGAGAAAACTGATTTGACGAAAATCCAAGAAAGTGTTGCAGACAGTGGCCACGACACACAAGATATAAAAGCCAAAGATGAAGTGTATAACAATATAGATGCATGTTGCAAATACCGCGATCCGCAAGTAATTGAAGACCATAAAGACGGGGGCGAATAAATTTCCGCGAAATTTTATAATTTTCTTAGCATACAGTGACGCTTGGAATTGGTAATTTAATTTCATAAAAAAACTATATTATGAAAAATGAAAAACTAATTCAAGCTTTGGGTAATTGCATAAACCATTGCAACTATTGCGCTGATGCTTGCCTTGATGAAGAAAATGTAAAAATGATGGTAAACTGCATCCGTACCGACAGGGTTTGTGCCGAAGTTTGCAGTACGCTCAATCAACTTTTGGCAACGGGTTTTAAAGACGTTGAAGATCTAGTGAGGTACTGCGCAAGAATATGTGATGCCTGTGCCACAGAATGTTCCAAGCACGAAGCAAAACACTGCAAGGAATGTGCAGAAGCCTGTAAAAAATGTGCGGAAGAGTGCCGTGTATATTTGGCGTAATGCTGGATGTTAAATTTAAGCTAAGGAGAGAATAATTTAACATAGGCACCTTATACCTTTATATTGTTAATTTAAAAAAAAATAATTATTATGTCAGAAAAAGCGCAAAATAAAAAGCCACAACCTGCAAAAGGCACACAAGCCAAAAAACAGGATACTAAAAAGGCTTCGCCAACTGCTCCTAAGAAGAAGTAGTCTTTGGCCGGTCTGATTCGATAGACCAGAAAACCATCCAGATTTAAAATTTGGATGGTTTTTTTATTT
>JBBQUI010000239.1:0-2983 GCA_038212575.1 Flavobacteriales bacterium | reverse complement strand
GCCATTGGCAAAACAGATAATAACCAACTGCAAACCTTGATGGATGACTACACCAAACGGTTGGGGTTTTATATTTCTTTTGAAATGGAAATGATTCCGGATGTAAAGAATGCCAAAAATCTTTCAGAAATGCTTCAAAAGCAAGCAGAAGGCGAAGAAATATTGAAACGCTCCACAACTGCCGATGTTTTGATTCTACTTGACGAAAAAGGAAAAACCTTTACTTCCGAAGGGTTTGCAGAGTTTCTTCAGAAGAAAATGAACAGCGGGTTGAAGAACCTCATCTTCGTGATTGGTGGACCTTATGGGTTTAGCGAGGCAGTTTATGAGCGTGCAAACGCAAAGGTTTCACTTTCTTCAATGACCTTTTCGCACCAAATGGTTCGGCTATTTTTTATTGAACAGCTTTATCGGGGGTTTACTATTTTAAGGAATGAACCGTATCATCATCGATAGTTGGATTGTTAGATTGTTAGATTGTTAGATAATTGGACGGTAAAATTTTTAGATGGCTTGATCTACCACTGACAATCTATGTAGTCTGTTAGCATATGGAATAATAATCCTACTGCTATTATTCTTGTTTTTTTGAAGAACAATAATATTACGTAAACTGCCATCGCCCAATAAGTGTGCAGCGGATGGAAATTGATGCTGCAACGGCCTGGTTCAAAAATGGGGGTAGCGAAAAGGTGATCTAAATCTACTAGCATTGTAGCGAGCATAATCAGCCACGCTTTTTTCCATTCTTTTCTGAAAAAAATGTAGGCTATGAAACCAGGGACCAAAAGATGCAGAGTGTAATGTACTAGTATTTGGAGCATAGAATGGATTTAAGGTTTTACATTTTTGCCAAAAGGACTATTTGCCCCAAATGATAGGCGTCATGCTGGATGATGCCGTGGATGTGCTGATAATAGGTGAGTTTGTTTACAGGATATTCATTGATGAAATCTGCTTCATTAAATGTGCTGAGGAAATAGAGCCACTCTTTTTGGCTGGTTTCCAAAGCGTCGAGTGTTTGACGCCAAGCTTCGTCCGAAGCATCTTTTATCTTTTCTATATAATTACTTGATGGGGTTTGGAGCACTTCGGCCTGCACTCTTTTTAGTACGTTTTCACGCCACGCGATAATGTGGTTCACTATTTCCCAAATGGTGTTGCCGTCTTTTATGGGGCGTTGGTTGGCTTGCTCTGCCTTAATGAAATTAAGGGTATCCTGTAGAGTTACGTCCAGCCACGGGTGGCCGTGGTACAGGTCTGTGAAAAGGGTTTGGATGCGGTGGGTTTCGTTCATTGGGTTGGATTGACTGTGAATGATTTCACTTTCAAAGATAACGAAATATTTTAGGGAGATTTGATTGCTCTTTTCTAGTTGGGAAGAAGGTCAAGTTTTGCACTTCGGCTTCGCTCAGTAAAGGCACCAGCGCGTCAGTAGGGTTATGTTTAGGTAATTTTAAATTTTTAGTAGTTAAGTTTTATAGACATTTGCAGAACTCCGCCATCATATAAAAATTCAGCGTCAGAAAAAGAAGGAGCACTCAAGGTTACCTCTGCACCACTGGAAAAACCATAACCTTCCTTCGGAATCCCTAAAAAATTTTTGTCAAGTTCACCATTGTAGTTTTCATCATGGATCACAGCAATGGCATATTTTCCCGGTAGAATATCTGAAAACTCAAAACTCGCATCTGTTCCGCTTATTTGTGTTATCATGATCTTAGATGCGAATTTTAGGAATTTACCCGGGAAACCTTCACCGGATTCAAAAATTGCACAGGCAATAACCCCAGTATTGTTACTTATATTCTGAATTTTTACGTTAATGGCGGGGCATTCTGCCTGAGCAAACCCATTTGACGGCAGCCATACTAAGCTTAGAGCCAGCCAAAAAAGCAGTTGTGAAAATTTTCGGAAAATCGGGGGCTTTTCAGAATACCCGGTATTTTGAGAAAAAAGCTTAAAGAATAGATTATTTAACATTTTACTGTGTTTTTTTGTTGATACACCAATTTAATCATTTTGAGGGTAAAATACAAGTCGGTAAGAAGAAATAACGACTGTTTTTATATAAATTTTTAATGTTCCTGCTTATTTGTGCAATAATATTTTGTGGCTCTGTCATATTTATACCAGTTAAGGTTAAGTGGCGGGAGTAGGGAGGCAAAGAATTTTTCCATAGGCATTTCTTTGAAAAAGATATTTGAAATTTATATTTTGATGACATCTTTAAAAAGTTTAATTTTCAACATTAGAAACAGTAGTTAACAAAAATAAATATGAAAAAAATATACGCAGTAGCACTTTTCTTTTTAGCCACCTCATTTGCACCAAACATTATATTCGCGCAATGCGGAGATATAACGGTTGAGAGTTTAACAAATCCCGGCCCTTATGAAGTTGCCACACTCACCGAAGCGGATGGCCTTCGAAATGGCCCAGATTATTTGGGTGCCACGGTATATTATCCCACAAATGCTACACCTCCTTTTATGAGTATCGCCATCGTTCCTGGATTTACAGCGCTCCCTCCAAGTGTTGCTGAATGGGGCCCATTTTATGCGTCTCACGGAATAGTAACCATCATTATTGGAACCAACTCTCTTTTTGATAATCCGGAAACTAGAGCTGTGGCACTTTTAGACGCTTTAGAAACAATGCGACAAGAAAATAGCCGAAGCTCATCTCCATTAGAAAACAACCTTGACGTAGATAAATTTGCAGTAAGCGGATGGTCTATGGGTGGTGGCGGAGCGCAGCGCGCCGCAGTATTGGACAACACCATCAAAGGCGTGGTTGCTTTGTGCCCTTGGCTACCAAACCCTTCCTTAAACCACGATAGTCCTGTATTGATTTTTAGCGGTGAAAACGATCCTACCGCACCTCCAGCACAACACGCAGACGTTCATTATAACGTTACTCCAAACACAACCGACAAACTTCTTTTTGAAGTTGCAAATGGAAATCATTCCGTTGCCAATAC
>JBBQUI010000238.1:0-2997 GCA_038212575.1 Flavobacteriales bacterium | reverse complement strand
GACCAGTATAGAAAAAGGCTGGTCCAAAACAAAACTATCGCAATATTTAAAGGGTTAACATCGTAGTCTTTAGTAAAATTTTCGCCCAATTGATTGGCGGCAGATTGTATTGCTCCCAAACGGCTAAAAGGTTCTTTGATGAGGTTCGCCATTGCATTTAGCGGAAAAAACTGTGCAACATTGTCTGCAATGTCCGTATCTTTAAAAAACTGCCATTTCATTAAACCGTAGAACAACCATTCAACAATTTGCCAAACAATTAAAAAACCGAGCGCAAAGGCGGAGCGCTTAACCAAAACCCCAAGGAAAAGACAGAAAGAGAAAAAGGCTACGAGTTTTATGAAATAAGCACCAACGTATTCCATATTGCTAAAAATGATATTTATTTCATTATAATCAGAAAAGGAAAGACCCAAAATTAAGGAAACAATAAAAATAAATATGGTTGAAATCCCCGCGAAGAGCAGTACCGTAAGAAATTTTGAAAGCACAAATTCTTTCTTGCTGAGACCATCAATAAGGTTTTGTTTTAAGGTTCTGTAACTGTATTCATTGCTCATCATCGAAACAATCACAATAGCCAAAAACAATTTCAGGATTGCTGCCACATAGGTGTTGAAATGCCAGATATAAGGGAAGTTGAATATGCCCTGATCAGCCACGCGAAAGTGAAAATCACCAAAGTTGAATTCAATGGAAGCAATTAAAGCAATAAAGGTGATGAGCACAAAATATATGATGGAAATAACCTTGGCAGCACGGTTGTAGCGCAGTTTTTGGAGTTCTATGTTTAACAGTCGTAGCATCGTGGATTAGTTTTGTTTTGTAAGTTCAAGGAATTGTTCTTCAAGGCTTTCCTTGCGTTTCACAAGGTGCGAAAGCGTGATGTCTTTTTCAAAAAGAAGTTTGTTCACTTCAGAAGCGTCCATTGGTTGGTTGAGGTAAACAATGAGGTAATCGCCTTCGCGTTTTACGGGGCCAAAGGCGGGATTTCCTTCCAAAGCATTTTGAAGCATTTCCATATTGTTGCTCTGCATTGTGAGGAAACCGTGGCTTGCGTTCATACCATCAACGCTGCCGGAATAAAGGCTAACTCCTTTCCGAAGAATAACCACATGCGTACAAACTTTCTCCACTTCATCCAGCAAATGAGAAGCCAACAAAATAGTAGTTCCCTGTGAAGCAATAGTTTTAATAATTTCCCGAATTTGGTGGATTCCCTGCGGGTCCAGACCGTTTGTGGGTTCATCGAGAATTAATATTTCAGGATCGTTCAATAATGCCGAAGCGATTGCCAAACGTTGTTTCATCCCCAAAGAAAAGGTGCTGAACTTGCTGTCTTTTCTGTCTATTAAACCAACAAGCTGTAATTTCTCGGTGATCTTTTCTTCCGAAACCTCTTTTATTTTACAGACCAGTTGCAGGTTTTGTATCGCCGTCATATAAGGGTAAAAGTTGGGTCGCTCGATAATTGCTCCCACTTTCTTTAAAGCATTGTGTGTATCGATGTTGCCGTTAAACCATTTGAAGTCGCCGGCAGTTTTGTTTACCACATTTAGCACAATGCCCAGCGTAGTACTTTTGCCACTTCCGTTAGGGCCGAGAATGCCGTAAACGTTGCCCTTTTCAATGGTAAAGGAAAGGTTGTCTACGGCGGTTAGCGAGCCAAATTTTTTGGTGAGATTGCTTATTGTGAGAATATTTTCCACAGGGTAGTTTTTGGTCCCGAAAACCATCGGGATGGTTGTTTGTTTGACGAATGGGTTTGGGATTTGTTACATTTTAGCAAAAAGCAAAAAGCAAAAAGCGAAAAGCGAAAAGCGAAAAGCAAAAAGCAAAAAGCGAAAAGCGAAGAGGAATTAGGGATGCCTGTATTATTTAAAGTGAAAATATGGCTTCTGAAGCCCTTGTGGCTAATCCCTCTTCGCTCTTGGCTCTTGATTCTTGGTTCTTGGTTCTTGGTTCTTGGTTCTTGGTTCTTGGTTCTACTTTTAAAACTTCCCATTTCGTATTTCTAATTTCATATTTCGTATTTCCTTACCTTTGCATTTCAATTTTAAAAAAGAATACGATGCAAGACGGAATTTACGCAAAAATAACTACCGAAAAAGGAGAAATCCTTATAAAACTTACACACGATAAAACACCGGGAACGGTGGGAAACTTTGTTACTTTGGCTGAAGGCAATTTGGAAAACGCAGCAAAACCACAAGGAACGCCGTATTACGATGGGTTGAAGTTTCACCGTGTACTCCCAGATTTTATGATTCAGGGCGGCGACCCAAAAGGGACAGGCTCGGGCGGACCGGGTTATGATTTTGAAGATGAGTTTCATCAAGACCTTCGCCACGATACTCCGGGCGTACTTTCTATGGCCAATTCTGGGCCGGCAAGCAACGGCAGCCAGTTTTTTATCACCCACGTTGCCACCCCTTGGTTGGATAATAAACATACCGTGTTTGGAAATGTAGTGGAAGGGCAGGAAGTTGTTGACAGTGTTGCGCAAGGCGATACTATGAAAACTGTTGAAATTATTCGTGTAGGTGAAGAAGCCAAAAAATGGAATGCCGTTGAGGCTTTCAGAAGTTTTACAGGCGAAAGAGAACAGCGCATTTCAAAAATAAAAGCACAAGAGGAAGCAGAAATTAAGAAAGTTTCAGAAGGCTTTGATAGAACCGATAGCGGACTTCTGTATAAAATAATTCAAAAAGGAAGTGGCAAAAAAGCCGAAAAGGGAAAGACGGTTTCTGTGCATTACAAAGGCGCACTAACTGATGGAACTGAATTTGATTCTTCCTATAAAAGAAAGCAACCAATCGATTTCCAATTGGGTGTTGGTCAGGTAATTTCTGGTTGGGACGAAGGTATCCAATTGTTGCAGGTTGGAGACAAAGCCCGTTTTGTGATTCCTTCGCACTTAGCTTATGGCGAACGCGGCGCTGGCGGGGTTATTCCACCAAGCGCAACTTTGATTTTTGATGTTGAATTGATGGATGT
>JBBQUI010000237.1:0-3066 GCA_038212575.1 Flavobacteriales bacterium | reverse complement strand
ATGGTGTACATGAATTTCTGAATAAAGATGGTGAAAATCATATAATTATTCCTATTGGTATAGTAACCTTAGATGAAGATTCCAAAAAAGTACACACAAATAAGATAGACCATAAAACTTTTGCGGAAACTAAACGCATGGAGAAAAACAGAAACATTGATCGCGAATACGAACTTTGGGTTCTGAAAAGTTACAATAGGGAAGAAGATAACTATCCCGAAGGTGATAAACTCTACGAGCGCGACGAATTCAAACGCCGCCATGTTAAAAAGAAATAATTGATTCATCATTTTATTTTAACCTCCCCCCGCAAGTATACCACTCGTAAGGCTTCCAACCTATTTGCTATTTAAAATACAAGCCAACGTATTTATTTGCACAATGTAAATCAATTTGATATTACGGCAAGCGCCGAAATAGGTGCCAATCGCAAATTCTACTATTTAAAACAACCCTTCAATAATACCATTCTCATCAATGGTGATTTTCTCGGCGGCGGGGGTGGCGGGTAATCCAGGCATACGCAAAATGTTTCCAGCAATTGGAATAATAAACCCGGCACCGGTTGCTATTTCAAACTCCCTAATATGAATATCAAAATGTTCCGGACGGCCCAATCGCTTTTCATCATCACTGAAACTTTTTTCTGTTTTAGCCATACAGATTGGTAAATTTCCATAGCCCATTGATTCATATTTACGTAATTGCGAAATCGCTATATTACTTAACTCAACGTGTTCTGCACCATAAATGGTTTGGCAAATTTTTTCAATTTTGGTATTTACACTATCATCGAGATTGTAGGTAGGATGAAATTTGTCACTACAAGAATTAGCTGCTTTAATCACTTCTTCAGCTAAATCAGTACAACCTTTGCCACCCTTTTCCCAACCATAGCTAAGCGCTACGGGAATGCCCACTTTTTTACAATGGTCCGCAACGACTTGCATTTCAGCTTCCGTATCAGTTTTAAAGGCGTTTAAGGAAACAACAATAGGAATTCCAAAACTCTTTAAACTGGAAATATGTCGTTCCAAATTGGGAAGTCCTTTTTTAACTGCTTCTACATCTTCCTGCGTAATTTCCTTTAATGATTTGCCTCCGTGGTATTTTAATGCTCTTATGGTCGCAACCAAAACAATGGTTTTAGGAGAAATTCCAGCTGCGCGACACTTGATGTTCATAAACTTTTCTGCACCTAAATCGGCTCCGAATCCCGCTTCCGTTACGGTATAGTCACTTAGGGTCATCCCCATTTTTGTTGCTATTATAGAGTTGGTTCCTTGTGCAATATTGGCAAAAGGTCCGCCGTGGATAATGGCGGGATTTCCTTCCAGTGTTTGAACCAAATTAGGTTTTATAGCATCTTTTAATAGCACAGTCATGGCGCCATTTGCATTTAAATCTTTTGCATATACAGCCTTTCCTTCCCATGTATCACCTATATAAATATTTCCGCATCTTTCTTTTAGGTCTTCTAAATTTGATGCCATGCATAGAATCGCCATAATTTCAGATGCTGCAGTAATATTAAAACCTGTTTCTCGGGGTATTCCGCCAGCTTTTCCACCAAGTGCGGCCACAATATTTCGCAATCCGCGATCATTCATATCCATGCACCGTTTCCAGGTTACAGTTCTGGGATCAATACCAAGGCTTCTGGATTTACTTTGAATGTTATTCTCTATAAGGGCAGAAAGCAGGTTATTGGCTTTTTCAATAGCGTGAAAATCTCCCGTAAAATGCAGGTTAATGTCCACCATAGGAATAACCTGGCTCCAACCTCCACCGGCAGCGCCACCTTTAATGCCAAATACGGGACCCAAGCTTGGTTCCCGAATTACCACAACTGCTTTCTTTTTTAAATAATTGAGCGCATCGCCCAGCCCAATGCAAGTTGTTGTTTTTCCTTCGCCGGCGGGAGTAGGTGTAATTGCAGTCACCAATATAAGATTGCTCTTTTTTAATTTAGCTTCATCGATAATGTTCAAAGGAATTTTCGCCTTGTCATTACCGTAGTATTCCAACTTATCTTCAGGAATGGATAATTGTGCAGCTATTTTTTTAATATGAACAGGCGTAACGCTTTGCGCAATCTGTATATCGGTCATAAATTAATTTCTCTTTAGAAATGGAATTAAAAGTGAGTTCTATTTACTGAAAAGGGGCTTGTATTTTTCTTTTTCAAATAGTAACAAGGTAAAATTCAGTATTGCAACAATCAACGCAGGCCAAGCATCAGAAATATCTTGGTTTGAAATATTGAATATTAAAAATGTTACTGACAATGGGAAAAGAACCAGTAATATAAAAGCTGTCCATTTATTAAATATTAATAATAACCCTAAAATGATTTCAAAAACGTAGAGTATTGGAAGGTATATTACCGTAGCATCTATAAAATCCTTTGCATCCTCGGGCATGTCGCCATAGCTTGTAGGCAGAAAATGGAAAAATTGGTTTAATGCGTATCCTATCAAGAACACGCCTAGGATAATTCTGAGCCAAGTTTTGAGTGATTGGTTGTTTTTCATTTTATTAAATTTTTAAAGGTTAATTAGGAAATAAATGTAAGGTTGAAATGAATGAAAATATATGACAATTGTCATAAGTTTTTTTTTTGGTTTTATTTTGCCTAAAGCTTACAGCCTATTGGCTTTTTAAAATAAAAACCTATATTTGGTATTCTCCCTGGTTAAAAACATTAAAGAGTTTCTTTAATGGCCCAAACTTCTATATACTCCCTTTATTATGAAATTAGAAAAAATTCTTGCTAATTTAAATTCCTTTGAAAAAAACTCCTTCCTTAAAATCATTGATGGCATTCTTGCGAATGAGCCAAAAAACATCAAAGAGATTGAAAAGATTTTAAGCGATTCCAGTAAAGACTTAAAGAACATGGATAACATCAATGTTGCTAGGGTTTTTAATCTGGTTGAAGATGAATTTGCACAATGTCTGCGGGAAGAATTTGTCAATACTACTTCGCAGTTAGATATTTTATCAGATATAATTTCAAAAGATGGCAATTCTATAATGAAACAGGATTGGTTTGCCCGTCTTTAT
>JBBQUI010000236.1:0-3156 GCA_038212575.1 Flavobacteriales bacterium | reverse complement strand
CAGAGAGTCTATGGCAGCCGGAGGTTTTCCTTGAACGGCCAGTTTATTTCCTATGTAGAGCAGGTTTTTTCTTGGGTTCATAATCTATATTCAATAAACAAAGAGCATATATAAAGGCCGGGGCTGCAATTCGCATGGAGGAATGGGCAATGGTAAGCCCCCAAAAAATAAGAAAGGGATAAAAATAAATATTTTTTCTACCATTCATTTTGGTAATCAATGGAGAGAATATAAGAACTAGTAAAGCAAAAATTCCAAAAAGTCCATGCTCAGAAAGCATGCGGGATATTTCGTTATGACTTGGAAGTTCAATACCCAATTCAGTTTCAAAATATGTTTTTACCCGCCCAACTCCTACACCAAGTATAGGACTTTCTTTAAAGGCATCAATTTCAGTCTCCAACAAATCTACTCTTCCCGTAGTAACATCGTCCTTTTCCCTTCCCAGCGCATCTTCGTTAGCATAGCGATTTCCAATTAAACCACCTGTTTGAAGAATTGTAAAAGACCATATAGCCAATGTTACAGCAAATAGACCTATCATTTTTAAACTGAGTTTTGCTTTATTTTTTAAGTTAATTGCAAAATAAAATATAACAATAAAAGCCACAGACATTACACCAGCTACTAAAACTCCTCCTCTTGAGAAAGTTAATAGTGCACGATAACCCATTAGTGCTAAAAAAAACATCATTGTCCATTGCACCAAAATATTTTTATATGGAATTATTAACCGTGTCAATAATATAAATGCCCCAAGCCCTAAAACAGTGGCCACTTGGTTGGGTCCATATCCTCCCGAAACAGCAGAATTAGAGGCGGTACTGGTAATAACGTCCCGAATATCTGGAGAATACAGAACCACGTAAATGGTCATACTTATAAGCGGATAAACTATATAATCTAATATTTTTAAAAGCTTGTTTAAAGTAATGGTTCTGCCAAAAATAAAAACAGACGCCAAACTTAAACATATGGGACCACTGAGATTAAAAAGTACCGCCGTTCTAAAATTAGCGTCATAGGCAATTAAATCATAAGATACCAACACACCGGGCAACAAGAGCAAAAGATATAGCACATAGGGAAAGGCATTCTTTTTGAATCCCAAAAAAAAGATTCCCATTATGGAAAACCACATTATTGCATATTTTCCGGTCTCATAAAAGATGAAGGCCTTGGTCATTCTGAAAAAAACCTCAGCTCCTGTAAAGTAAGCACAGGCCAATAAAACGTATAATTCTTTGTCTTTTTTTGAAATAATTTGCCAGCAGAAATAAGCAAATACTACAATCATGTAAAGAAAAATAAAAGAACGACTAAATGAAGCCATTAACCCAATTCCCACATGGAAAAGAATGGCATTCAACGGTTTTATATTTCTAAATAGTTGCGGTTTTATGGTAGTATTATTTTGAAATGGAATTTATTCTAATATCTCTGATTTAATTCTATATTGGTAATTTTCAAAGGTAAAATCTTTAGCCACTTGGTATGACTCAATCGCCTTAATTTTTAAACTAGCGGCATCCATTACAATCAATTGATCTAGAAGCTGCTTAAATTCTTTTACCGTACAGGGATTTACTATAAATCCATTATTTGGGTTTATATATTGTCCAATACTTGACACATCCGAAACAATCGGCACGCAACCAAAGTTCATTGCTTCTGCAATAACTTTTGGAAAGCCTTCCGAAGCGGTACTCGGTAACATTAAAAACTGTGATTTTTTATAAACTTCAAAAACTTCTTTCCGCTCCAAAAAACCATGAAAAACGGCAGGCAGCCCAAAAGCATCACACTGCTTTTTATAATAATCCATCTTTTCCCCATTCCCAATAAAATGAATGGTTTTTACTTTTTCAAAATTTCCTAATGCGCCAAAAGCATCAATGATTCGCTGCACGCCCTTGGCATCTTCCAATCTGCCTACAAAACAGAACGTAAAAGGGTGAGCAAATGATTTTGAATTGGCTATTTGCAAACCTTCCTCCCTTTCTTTTTCGGTAAGGCAGGGATTTTCAAAAGTTACACAATGCTTGGGCTGCTTAGGCCAACTCCCGTTGATGGTAACTTTTCGATTTTGATTTTTCAACATCCAGCGTTGTAGGGCATATCCAAGAGGTGGATTATCCTGATTCCAATTGCCAGCGTATTTATACCATCCTTTTTTATTGCTGAACAGCGTTAGATAAGGAATTAAAAAAACACCGATGCCCGTGGGGGTTCGCAATTGGAACACATCTGCTAATTTTAGAGTTTTTCGAACTGTTCCTAGGATTATAGGAATGTTCCATAGAATCTTCAGCTTCGCCCCTATTCCTTTTCCGCCAACGGGCTTTAGTGGTACAAATTTTATCTTGGAAGAAATATAGGGCAAGGAACTAGGCGGTGGCGTGCCGGGATGTAAGAAGGCGATATGGTATATTTCGTCAAAATCCTGGGCCAGATGATTAATCTCACTAATTGTCGGCCCCCAACCTACGATTGTTCCATCGGAGTTTTTGTAGTGTTCGGTATGGGAGATTATTGCGAGTTTCAATTTTATTATTTATTCTTTATTCTTTATTCTTTATTATTATTTTTTATTATTTATTGTTATAATTGTTTCAAACACAAAGGGCACTAAGTATCTCTCTGTAAACTCTGTGCCTTCTTGGTGTTCTTTGTGGTTTTTTCTCTATCATTTCTCTTCTCTTCTCTTGTTTCTTGTTTCTTGTTTCTTGTTTCTCGTTTGGAATTTATTATTTATTTGGAATTTGGGGTTTGGGGTTTGATATTTGGAATTTGTTTCTACATTCTTCATTCTTCCAAAACCTCCAAATATAAACCTATCACTTTGTCCCAAGTAAAATCCTCTGACCAGATTTTTGTTCCTTTAGCATAGCTTTCGTAATTGCTCAGAATTTCTTCCAAGGCATCGACAAACTGTTTGGGGTCTTTGTTGTTTATCAATTTTCCAGAAGTTCCATCCTTAATTGCATCTTCTATTCCGCAGCCTATAGCACCAATTGCCGGAATTCCGAGAGCATTGGCTTCCAAAATAGCAATTCCAAAACCTTCAACATCACCTGTTTGGGTAGTTTCGCTCAACATCACAAAAACATCGGCTTTCTGGAGCAGTTCAATCTTTTCCTTTTCAGAAACTTTTCC
>JBBQUI010000235.1:0-3157 GCA_038212575.1 Flavobacteriales bacterium | reverse complement strand
ATCCCCAGGTTTCACCACTTTGGAATTTTGCATGCCCATTGTTAAAACCTTTAATTTCATTATATTTTGGTTCCAAAATAGTTTTTCCACTAGTATCCATCAAACCTATTTTATCACCATCGCGTATTATAGCTACCCCGTTGTCAAAATCGTAATATTTTTCTCTTGGCGACGTATTTAAAGTTTCACCATTAGTGTTTATATATTTCCATTGATCATTTTCAAACACCAAAGCGTAACCAGAATTAAAAGATTTCACTCTCTCATATTGTGGTTGAATAGCCCATTCCCCGGAAGTATTGATAAAGCCCCATTTTTTGTCTTTCATTGCTGGCGCAAGTTTGCCAGAAAAGCTGTCAGCCTTTTCAAATTGTGGTTGAATGGCATATTCGCCAGTTTTGTTAATATAGCCGAACAAATCATTGTCGCGGACCAAAGCCAATTCCTGTGCGGAAACCGAAGTTATCCCCAATAAAAGAATAAGCGCCGAAGAAAGAATTTTTTTCATAATTATATCAATTTAAGTTAGTTGAAGTTACCGTAACCAATATAAAATTTATTCGGGAGTTATTTTGTAGAATCCATCAAAAATTCTTTCACCTTGTTCACGTATGGATACATCACAACATCTTCTTTGAAAATAGGTACAATAGCACGGATTTCATCGTATAATTTTTTTGTTTCCGAAGAAATTTGATCCTGCACTTTAAGATATTCTATAGCTTGAATGATAGTAATAAGTTCAATTGCAACCACTTCAAAAGCATTTTCGATGACTTTCTTGGTAATCAATGCTGCATTTGTACCCATGCTTACAATATCTTGATTGTCGTTATTGTTTGGAATACTGTGAACGTACATTGGGTTGCTAAGCATTTGACTTTCCGCCGTAGTTGAAGTTGCAGTAAATTGCACACCTTGCATACCAAAGTTTAAACCCAATTTACCCAAATTCACAAATGGCGGAAGAATGTCGTTCAATTTTGAATTAAGCAAATAGTTCAATTGTCGCTCTGCAAGCATTGTCATTTTCGCAACTACTATTTTCAATTTGTCCATTTCCAGGGAAACGTAATCGCCGTGGAAATTTCCACCGTGATATACATGACGGTTTTCGACATCAACAATTGGATTGTCGTTTGCTGAATTAACTTCTTCAATCAGTATTTTTTCAACATTATTCAGGGTATCCAAAACAGGTCCCAAAATTTGCGGAACGCATCGCAATGAATAATATTCCTGTACTTTTTCAACGAAAACCTCTTCGTCTTTTGCACCATTATATAGGTGATGCTCTCGTTTGCGGGTCAAGCTACTATCTTTCAAATGCTCGCGCATCATTTCAGCAATCTTTCGCTGACCTGCGTGTTTTTTGGTTTGGTTCAATTCAAAAGAAAGGTGATCGTCATATGCTTTTACAATTTCGTTTATGGCGGAAGAAGCTTTAATCATCCAATCCATAATTCTTCGTGTGTAAAGCACATTCACAACTCCAATCCCCGTCATTACTGACGTTCCGTTCATCAACGCTAAACCCTCGCGAAGCTCAACTTTTATTGGTTGAAGATTTTCTAGTTTAAAAACTTCTTCTGTATTTTTTCGTTCTCCTTTGTAAAAAACTTCACCTTCACCAATCAACACCAAAGCCAAATGGGCAAGTTGCACCAAATCGCCGCTGGCGCCAACACCGCCGTGTTCGTAAATAAGTGGAATAATATTCTTGTTCAACAATTCACCCATTAATTTAATGACTGAAGGATGCACGCCACTATTACCAAGACTTAAAGTATTTAATCTTGCAAGCATCGCAGCGCGAACATATTGCGCCGGAATTGGATTTCCAGTTCCGGAAGAATGGCTGCGAATAAGGTTGTATTGTAGTTGGATGCGCTCGTCATCCTTTATTTTATATTGCGCCATCGGGCCGAAACCCGTATTGACACCGTAAATAATTTTATTTTCAGAAAATTCTTTAAGAAAATCAAAACTGTTTTGAACCCTTTCTAATATATCTTTGTGAAGTTGGACAGAATCGTTTTTGAATATAATTTTATCAAAATCGGCTATTTCCAGTTTTCCTTGTAATGTTGGCATTTATTGTGAATCAATGGTTTGATTAAATTTTTAACTGCTAAAATAATTTATTACTTTAGAATGCAAATTTAGAATTTTTTAACAATCTATATCTTAATAATATGAATGATATTGCTATTGATGTGTTAATTATTGGTGCCGGCCCTTCAGGTTGTGTAGCTTCTGCATACTTAAAAAACAACGGAATAAGTTCCAAAGTAGTTGAAAAAAGCAAATTTCCACGCTTTGTAATTGGCGAAAGTCTTTTGCCGCGTTGTATGGATCATTTTGAAGAAACGGGACTTTTGGATTGTTTGATCGATCAAAAATTTGAAATTAAGGCCGGTGCGCGATTTTTAAAGGATGGCATTGTTTGTAATTTTGATTTTGCGAAAAAACACACGCCGGGTTGGGATTATACTTGGCAGGTTCCGCGTGCCGATTTTGACAACACCCTCGCCAAAGAGATTGTAAAAAAAGGAGTTGATATTTCTTTTGGTCACGAAGTAACAGCTGTAAGTTTTGATGAAAACGGTCATTCAACCACTACCATAAAGGACGAAGAAGGTAACGAATATAAAATAAACGCAAAATTTATAATTGACAGCAGCGGCTACGGAAGGGTTTTACCGCGCTTGTTGGATTTGGACAAACCTTCAGCCTTGGCAGTGCATTCAGCAATTTACACACATGTTAAAGAACCAAATCGCCCAAAAGGCGAGGAAGGAACTCTTATTACTTTTGATGTGGTTACTGATGATGTTTGGCTTTGGGTAATTCCATTTTCAAACGGAAATACTAGTATTGGTTTTGTTGGGCCAACAGAATTCATCGAATCCTATGAAGGTTCGCCTTCAGAAAAATTGCGTGAAATGCTGAAAATTTCAGACTTTTATTATGACAGGCTGAAAGATTTAGATTATCTATTTGAACCACATATTATTAAAAATTATTCCAAAGCTGTAAAGCAGCTTTATGGTAAAGGCTATGCCCTAACTGGGAATAGCGCCGAATTTTTGGACCCAGTTTTTTCTTCGGGGGTTACATTTGCTACCGAATCTGGTATAAAAGCTGCAAAATTGAT
>JBBQUI010000234.1:0-3163 GCA_038212575.1 Flavobacteriales bacterium | reverse complement strand
GTTCCTTCTATTTTAGGATTGTCTGTTCAAAAGCTCCTTCCCCTAAGAAGAAAACAATTTTTGGAGCGAAATAATTATTAAGGGGAAGGTGCTTTGTCCTTCATAGCTTTACAGCAAAGAAGGAGCCGCCAAAGGAATATTTTCTTTTATTCTATGATTTCTATTTGACGGACGGAAGTGGTGCTAGTTCAGATTTCAATTTCAATTTCAGTTTCGATTTCAGTTTTGATTTCGATTTCGATTTCGATTTCAATCTTTAGGAGCGAAATAACTATAAAGAAGACAAAATGAGGTTTTCTAAGCAAATATGTAACCAAACAACAGCACTGTAATTAGTTAAAATTTAAAAATAAAGTACCCCTCGTTGTTTTGAAATAAAATTTAGTATTATTTTTAATACCTAATAATCAGGGATATGGCATCAAAAGTTACATTCTTCATACTGCTCTTATTTTCTAATCTTATTTTTTCCCAAACTTGGCAACCTTCCAATGGTCCTTTCGGAGGTAGTGTTCAATGTATGGCTGATAATAATAATGGCAGCATATTTATTGGTACCCAAGGTGGCGGGGTTTTTAGAACCCTCAATAACGGAGGTCAATGGCTCGCGGTTAACAATGGTATTACCAATAATGTGGTCTGGGCTATAACAGTGGCCCCAAATGGTCACGTTTTTGCCGGAACACTTGGAGAAGGAATTTTCCGCTCCTCTAATAATGGGGATAGTTGGGTTGAGGTTAACCAAGGTTTAACTTCCTTGAATATAACAGCCCTTCTCGCTACAGATAGCGGGCATATTTTTGCTGGAACAGCAAGTGGAGGAGTGTATCGCTCCTTAGATGATGGAGGCACATGGACATTACAATCTACTGGCATAACAAATAATTATATAACCGCATTAGCTATCAACGCTAGTGGAGATCTTTTTGCTGGAACTTTTGGGAATGGCACTTTTCGTTCCACAGACAATGGAAATACTTGGATAACTATTGGAGGCTCAAATTCAGCTCAAGTCCCCCTATGCTATAAAATTGCGAATAATGGTGATATCTATGCAGGATCAGACTTTGAGGATGGCATCTACAAATCTTCCGACAATGGGAACTCTTGGGTTCATCTCAATTCCTTTTTACCGAGTTCCAATTATAGCGTTTACGAAATTGTAATCTTGGACAATAACGATATTCTGGCGGCTACATACAATGACGGAGTTTTCCGTTCCACAGACAATGGTAATACCTGGGCAAATACCAATACTGGGCTCACTGATCCTAAAGTAACCACGCTTCTCGTGAATTCAAGCAATCAAATTTTTGCAGGCACCTTTCTAGGTAATGCAGTATTCCGAAGCGAAAACAATGGGAACAATTGGGCGCTATCCAATACAGGTATTACGGCTACGGACGTCCGCACAATCTTCTCAGACCCCTTCACCGGAAATCTGTATGCAGGCACCTTTGGGGTAGGCGTATTTCGCACAGCAAACCAGGGAGACAATTGGACCCAAAGCAACACTGGCCTTGCAGCCCGTTATATATATGATTTCACCAAAACCCCTGATGGCACACTCTTTTGTGGTGCGCCTTTCAACGAAGGAGCTGGAGGGGTTTTTCGGTCCAACGATAACGGAAATACATGGCAGGAAGTAAATAACGGCACAATTAGTTCAGATGTAAATGCGCTACTCTCCAATCCTCAAGGAGATATTTTCGTTGCAACCTCTGGCAATGGTATCTATAAATCTTCAACCAATGGCAACTCATGGACTGCAGTCAATACGGGGCTTAATTGCAATAACATCCTCTCTTTGGCCATCAATTCCAGCGGCTCCATTTTTGCCGGCACCAGCGGCTGTGGCGACGGGGTTTATAGATCCATAGACAATGGAGCGTCCTGGACATTGATAAATAATGGGCTTACCATTACTGACATTAATGCTATTGCTTTAGATGCAAACGATAATCTATATGCATCTGCTTCAACTTTTACGGGCTCTGGCTATGAAGGAACAGTCTATTTTTCTACCGATAACGGCAACTCTTGGGTTGAAAAAGCTTCCGGCCTGTCCGATGTAAATCCACAGGCGCTAAAGATAGTTGCTAACAATCGTGTTTTTTTGGGCACCGCTGCGGGCGTATTTACCTTACCCCCCAACGCTAACTTATGGGAGCAAATAAATACTGGCCTTACTAACATAGATATACGTTCGTTAGAGGCTGATGGTGCTGGATATTTATATGCAGGCTCCAATGGCGGTGGTATCTTTAGAATCTCGTCCTCGCTAGGTATAGACTCCTTTGCAGTTTCAGATCATTTGGGTCTTGGCCAGAATATTCCCAATCCCTGTTCCACCACTACCGAAATCCCATTCCAAATAAATTCACAGTCAGAGATTAGCTTTAAAATATATGACAGCCTAGGCCGCGAGATTATGTCCCTTAACCCAAAATTTATGGAAGTAGGCAAACATTCCATACATCTGGACGTTTCAAGTTTTAATACAGGAGTCTATTTTTACACCCTCTTTGCCAATGGCGAATATTCTACAAAAAAGATGCTGGTAGTTCATTAAATCCTTGCTACATGAATCGTTTAAATCCCATTCAGTTTAACGATGGATTTTTTTTACTCGATTCCCGTCTATTTCTTCTTTCGTCCCTCATAAAAAAGAAACCGCTATTTCCGTCCCTGGAGATAGCTGATTAAGAAAAGCGCCAAAAACAAGATAGCTGTGGCAACAAATAGATTTCCTACACCCATAATAAAACGTTTTTAAAGATTAAAAAACAATACCCACGTATGTTTATAAAAGTAAAGATAAATAAATAGGCGGAAATGTAAGCTGCCGCAGTTTCAAAAAACATACAAGTAGTAATGAAGCAACATAAAAAGGAACTCGCTGTATCGGTTTAGGGAATCGTGAATTGTGAATAGTATGTAATTAATATTGAGTCTTACTTTGTTGCTCACTCCTAAGTTAGGGAAGAGGAGTTAGCGAAAAGCCAACAGGGGTTTGGATTATTTCCCCCTACGCTGAAGATGCGGAGGACAAGGGGTATTGGTTTTTGCTTTTTTTACGCTTTATCGAGAAAACCTTTTATATTGTAAAAGTGTTTAAGGGATTTAATATATTTGATTTTCTCCCCTCGTTCACCGAAGCTTT
>JBBQUI010000233.1:0-3223 GCA_038212575.1 Flavobacteriales bacterium | reverse complement strand
TAATTTTTTGGTAGAATTCCTTCTAAGTCGGGATATTCAGCTTCAATAAGCTTCATAACATTGTTGATTTCTTCGGCTATATTTTCGACTTCGGGAAGGTTTGCCAGATAATCGTACTTGGCTTTTTCGGGAAGCATAATGGCACCCGCTGCGGCATAATCACCTTTGTTGGCTTCACGCTTTTCTCCTGTTCTTGGGTTTATGGCGAGCTTATTCTGAACTTCAATTTTGGCGTCTTCGTAGCGGTTTTGTGCAAAGCGCAGTAATACCAATCCCAAAAGTGGGTCTTTGTATTCTGCGGCGGTGAGTTTTGAATTGGCTCTTAAATCATCAGCCGCGTCCCATAATTCGGTTTCTAGCTGTTTTATGTTTTGATTGTTCATTTTTTGTGGTGAATGTTTTGAATTTTTCAAATATAGATAAAACCTATTTCGCTTCTATTTTATATTCTGCATTTGGAACAAGTTTTCCCTAAATATTCTTTTTTGAAGATTTACCAAATAGATTATTTCTCTCCATAAAAGAAATCATGAATTTTGATAATATCGCCACGTCCTATTTGCACCAAATTAGAGGTCTGTTTTAAATAGATGCCAAGGGAGCGTTCATTATAAACCAGTTTCATCATATCACTATAATCTGCTACTGTATACATATCTCCTTCCAATTTATAAAAGGGTATTGTCGTTTTCATACGCTCGCTTATTCCGCGGTTTACTATTTTACCATTGCGCAGGTGTTCTTTTATACTGGAATCATCACGTTCGCTAGAGGCTGTTTTCACATAGGCAACCATCATGTTCATCCATTCATCCGCATCAATTAAATGCCAGCGTATCCTACTGAAGTCCACCCCGTAATCACTTATCCAACCGTTACTAGTAAAACCAAATAACACAAATTTCTTTCCATTCAATTCTGGTTTTTCAGCTAACTCGAATTCCTGTATTTTATAGGTTATTAATGAAACTGCGGACATATCCTTTGCTTTTTTGCCGTCAAAATCTAATGTCTTTAGAGAGAAGCTTGTCATATCTGGCCGATTGTTCAGTAGCCATTCCGTAGCTTTAAGTTCGGCTTGTTCCTTCATATGGTCAATACTCATCACTATTGCGCCGATGGCAGCAATTCCAGCAACTGCGGCAATAACCCCATCATCCTGTGCCTTGGATTTAGGAATAAATAGACAAGACACCAGCAAGAATAGTAATAGTTTTTTCATAATATAAAATTTAGGGTTTTGATTGTATTAATTTTCTCAAATATAAAACAGCGTTGCTTCATTCCTTTACGGGATTCCGCATTTGGAACAAATTAATCAGCCCTCCGTCGCGAAACGCTATGGAGGACAAAGGGGAGAAGATCAAATATATCAAATCCCACATAACTCACCACTATTAAAAACAGTAATCTCGATAAAGTGCAAATTGTTAAATAAAAGCTCCTTCCCCTATGCTTTCAAGCCAAACCGAAGACAAAATTAATACGAAGGGGAAGAAACTTGCGTTGACATTTGATTATCATTCAATTAAAATAACCAATAGACGCTACCTTTCCCTTCAATCCCAACTGCTCATTCCCACAAAGATTTTGTACGCTTTCAAAAACATCAACCTCATCATCCAACACCCGCAGCATAGCCAATTTCCGAAGCACATTGTCTATCTCACCACCACTAAGATTATAGCTTTCTGATAATGTTTTGGCTTGTGCAAGCGTCAGCTCTTTTAACATCGCTTTCCAAATTTGCTGTTGGGCTTCCTTTTCTGGTCGGTGGAACTTTATTTTAAAAAGAAATCTACGTTCAAAAGCTGGGTCTAAAGACTTTTCTAAATTGGTGGTGGCAAAGAGGATGCCTTCAAAATCTTCTAAACAGTCCAAGAATATATTCTGAATGGCGTTGTTTGCAGATTCTGCTCCGCTTTCGGCATTTGCTTGGCGGGTTCCTAAAATAGCATCGGCTTCGTTAAGTAATAAAATTGGAGTTCTACTTTCATCTTTACAAAGTGTTTTATAATTTGTGAAGAGTGCTTTCACTTTTTTCTGGCTTTCGCCATACCACATACTTTTTAGTTCGGTAAGATCTACTTTCCAAAGTGGCCTGCCAGTCTCTTTTGCAATTTGATAAACGCTTTCGGTTTTGCCAGTACCGGGAGCGCCGTAGAGAAGGGTGCAGATTCCGGTGCGTAGCCCTTGAGATGTTAACCGTTTTTTAATATTTGCGTGATTTCTGATTTTTAATGACTTGCTAACGGTACATAGTTGTTCGGCTTCGGCAGCATTAAAGAAAAGTTTTTTTCGATTTATTTTTTCAGGTTTCAGCAATTGCTGGCCAGTTTTATTTTCATCTAACCTCAGGATTATTCCCAAAGGCTTTAAAAAATCTTTGGATTTTGGAGTGAGCTCTACACGAGCAGCATTTACAAAGCCACCATCAGTAAAATCAATCCAGTTTTCAGCCATTAAAGGATTTGATTTGTCGTGAAGATGGTTACAAAAATTTATTCTTTGGAAGGTTCTTGAAAAAACCAGGTCGCCAATGTTCTCTATTTGCATAGCATCAGTGCCGTTCAATTTGCGCTCAATCATCAAAAGCCACACAAGTTTATTTTGAATGCTAAGCTTTAATGTATCAAGCGCTCTAAAAAAAGGGATGTCTTGATATTCGTTGATAAAATTGCCAAATTGATTCATTAAAAGCAGCGTGTCCGCGCCATTATACGCCCTATCGTCAATGATTTTTACAAAATCAATTAGAATCTCTATGGGATCTGTCTTTATAGTGAGACCACACATATCAGGCATTTTATTGTTAACGATGGTGTCGTGCAAAACATCAGTCAATTTATATTGCATTTTACGCGAAAACATAGATTCATTTTCCAAAAATCTTCTTTTATATAGAGAATTGAAGCTTTCTTCGAATTTAAAAAAGAGTATAGGATTGCACCCTAAAAATTTAGCCATATCATCTCTATAAATTCCCTTACTTTCTGCAGATAATTGAAAAATAGTCACTAAAAGTATTGTTTCAATGCTATTGGTTTGGAAATAATTATTGAGTTGAATAATATATTCGTTTTCTTTAATGGTATCAAAATCCAGTTTAGAATCTTTTAATGATTCAGCGCTTTTGATGATGGTTTCAATTATTGGTGTTTGCATGGTTTTAATGTTTGAAAGCAAATTTAGACGGGGAGATCGCCAAGTTGTGTCGGAGGGG
>JBBQUI010000232.1:0-3335 GCA_038212575.1 Flavobacteriales bacterium | reverse complement strand
TTTTGTTTTCTGCACTTTGGACATATCTTAGCGGAGTGTTTCTATTGATTTATTTTCCATAACAGGTTGACGAGAGAAGAATAGCCGATAACATTATATTTCAGTTATTGGGGCTGAGGAATAAGGGCCCAGCTATGGTTTTCCAATTTAGCTGTATATCTTTAATGAAGCGACGGTAGTACTATTTCCCCAACAACTGTAATACTTTTCCGTTAGCGGTCATGCCATGGTCCTCAGTTTAAGTTGCAAAAATAAGCTTGAAAATGTTATCTAATTAGCTAACTTTGTTTTTGTGGGACAAAACTTTGTTCGGAACGTATTTTATTATAGGCATTACTTTTTGGACTTCTTTAACGAACAAACTGAATCCGTGCAAAGGAAGTTTAACTGGACATTGGAGCTTATTGCCACAATAGACCATGTGCCTAAGAAGTATTTCCAACATATGGAAGGCACTGATGGGCTGTATGAAATCCGAGTTGAAGTTGGAAGTAATATTTTTAGGGCCTTTGCATTTTTTGATCAAGGGAAACTAATTGTGGTGGCAAATGCGTTTCAAAAGAAAACGCAAAAGACTCCAAAAAATGAAATTGCATTAGCTACGAAAATTAAAAAGGAGTATTTCGATGAAAAAGGGAAAAAATAAAAACCTGACATCACTTGCTGATCATTTAGACGAACAGCATGGGAAACGTGGCACTGCAAAAAGAGAGACATATGAACAAGGGTTTGAGGCTTTTAAACTTGGTGTACTTATTCAGGAAATGCGAGAAAATCAAAACCTGACACAAGAACAACTTGCCTTAAAATGCGGTACTACGAAATCTTACATATCAAGAATAGAGAACAATGCAAGCGATATTCGACTATCTACACTGATGCGTATCGTGAAGGAAGGACTTGGTGGAAACTTGAAACTCACAGTTTCTTACTGATGCCGGCACGAACCGCTAACATTATATTTCAGTTATTGGGGCTGAGGAACAAGGGTTGATCTTTTGTATTTCAATTGGGCGATATATCTTTAATGAAGCGACGGTAGTACTATTGCCCCAACAACTGTAATACTTTTCCGTTAGCGGTCATTGCAGAGCGACACCCAAACCAGCATATAGATAAAAAGCATCAACGACAATTTGAACAATGAAAAATTATTTACTACAGGCTCAAGTTGTTACTTTTTTGACAATATTACTTTTTGGCTCCGCCTGCAATGGGCAGGTTAAAAAAGATTTACCGAAAGAAAAGGAACATCCCAAACTTATAAAAACCTTAGGTGGCCCCCGATATGGCAATGTTCAATGTATCCTACAGGACAAAGCCGGCAACCTTTGGTTCGGCACCACAGAAAACGGTCTTTATAAATATAACGGAAAATCGTTTGTCCAATATTTGGTGGCAGATGGGCTTAACAGTAATAGCGTCTATACCCTATTCGAAGATAAAGATGGTAAGTTTTGGATAGGTACAGAAATGGGGCTGTGTCTTTACGATGGTAAAACATTTGTAGAAATCAAGATTCCTTTACCCAAAAACTTGCCTCCAAACAAGAATGACCAGTATCGCAACAAGCAGTGGGTATTCAGTATCATACAAACAAAAAGCGGAAAATTATGGTTCGCAACTATAGACGGTGTTTATGTCTACGATGGCAAATCGTTTACTCCATTTATAATTAATGAGACAGCTAGTGGCTTTTTGAGCACAAATCATAACGTGGAACGAATTTTAGAAGATAAGGCAGGTAATATTTGGTTTGGAGCACGAACCGACAAAGGCGTGTATCGTTACGATGGAAAATCTGTAACAAAACTTGAACTAATGGAATTATTTCAAGATGGGCCGAAGCCAAAACCTCATAGTTGGGGCTGGCCTCAACTACAAGACACGAACGGGAATATTTGGTTCACTAATTGGGGTGGAGCCTACCGGTATGATGGAAAATCATTTACAAGTTTTAAGTTTCCTAATAATGGGTTTACTCGAATTATAGAAGACAAAAAGGGAAACCTTTGGTTTGGTGGTGATGGTATTCACCGTTATGATGGCAAAACTTTCACTCATTTTTCTACAAAGGATGGGCTAATCAATCCTTGGGTTTGGTCAATTTTGGAAGATAAAAGTGGCAATCTTTGGATAGGCACGAGAGAAACAAGTCTCTTCCTTTACGATGGAAAAACGTTTATTACTTATTCAGAATATAGACCCAAGCCTGTAACGGACTAACAAAATCTGCAACAAAAAAAGTGAACAAAAGCAACGAACCGCTAACATTAGGTTTGCAAAACCAGGGGTTAGGAATATGGGTTGATCGATATATTTTTATTGAGCTGAGGAATAGAATTGAAGCGACAGAATATCTATTACCCTGGATTCGCAAACCTTTTTCCGTTGGCTGCAAATTTTTCTGACATCCTACAATTAATAATCTTTTGAAATGAATAGACGCTTCACAGTTTCCACTCATATTGTTTACGGCTTTTTCAAGTAATGTTGATGGCCTAACCAAAAATTTGGATTATCCATACCGAAATGAATTTAAACGAATAAAAGCTATTATAAAAAGCCCGATTTTTTTAACTAATCAATTTTTAACAATGAAAAAGAAATCAATTTTCGCCATTCTATTTGTTCTTACTTTTTTATCCTGCAATGAATCAGACAAAAAAACTGAAAACGCACCACATGCAGTATTTGACGAGGCGGTTGAAATAGCAGCAATCATGAAAGTCATCGATAATGAAACCGAATGCTTTTTTAATGGGAATTATGATTGTTGGGCAAGCAATTGGAGCCATCAAAATTATGCTATGCAAGCATGGAACAATAGTGACAGTTCATCTGATGCTGCAATTGGGTGGGAAAAAATCAATTCGCAAGGGAAAGGGTGGATTGAAAAATATTATAAAAATGGAAAAAATATAATCCATCCTGACGTAAAAAGGAAAAAACCGATAGTTAAGTTTTTCAATGAAAAATCAGCCTATTTGAATTGGGAACAATATAATGCGGACCCAGATAAAAAATATTATAGAGCAAGCCATGAAATACGAATAATGGAAAAGGAGTCTGATGGTTGGAAAATTGTAAATGTTTCCGCGTTTTGGAACGTAAAACCAAAAGTCCATGCAGACAGCCTTAAAATAGAATGAATCAACAAACTCCTACAGATGGGGTAAAGAGCAGAAAAAAAGTATACACGGCTTAATGCTCGGTTATTTTGGTCATACATACTGACACTCAAAAAACATATACACAACTAAACATTCACCAAACTTCCTGAAATAAATCTGCAGCCAACAATGCATTGCCAAAAGTCAGGGCGGGACATTGGA
>JBBQUI010000231.1:0-3357 GCA_038212575.1 Flavobacteriales bacterium | reverse complement strand
TTGAACATTGAACATTGAACATTGAATATTGAACATTGAACATTGAACATTGAATTCACTCAATCCTCTTTCCCAGCGTAGTAAAACTCAACCCTTGCGACCCGCGAAGCGAAGTCATTATTGCCTCAAAAAGTGGTTCGGGGGTTTTAGGTTTTGAGGACCATTCAAAAATAAAATTGGCGCCGCTACCACCGTGCTCGTCGGTTTCATCTATTACAATTTCCACAGTTTCCAAAGGTTTTAGTTGAATTGGTTTTTTGAAATAATTACGTATCAATTCACCTTGGGTATTGTAATATTTTGCTTTTGAAATGTAGATTGTATCGGTATCGCTAACATTCCGCAAACTGACCATTGCAGTAAGGTTCTGGGTTTTTTCCATCGAAAAACTGTAGATGTGTGAGTAAATACTCAAATAGGTTTTCCCTGTTTGCAAGGAATCCTTCTGTGGCCCCAAGAGTTCGGGATTAACATAATGATCTTCCCAATGGTTTGGATTGAAGGAGCTTATTTCCTTTTTTTTCTCGCATGCCACAAATATTCCCAAAAGGAATGATAGCGTTATGATTTGTGATATTTTAACGAGATTTTCCACTATTTCCAAAGTTAATTTAAAAATAATATTTTCACTCCAAATATTTTGGTTGTTTTTGAATCACGTTTTAGTAGCTTCATCCCTTAATAAATTGAAATCCATTGAAAATAATTTTAAGCCTCCCAAGAAACAAAAAAAAAATATGATGCAAAGAGTTTTGAAAAAACACCATTTCCCTTTTCAGAATAAGCCTATTTTTACAAAGGAATGAAAAACACTAAAATAGAACTCCGCACTGTAAATGTTACACGCTACATTACCCCCTTGCGTGAAGGCGGCTCGTTGCCAGCTTTGGCCGAAGCGGACGACGATTTTAAATACGTTCTAAAATTTCGTGGTGCCGGCCACGGAGTAAAAGCTTTGATTGCCGAACTATTGGGCGGTGAAATTGCACGAACTTTAGGACTAAAGGTACCGGAATTGGTTTTCGCAAATCTCCACGAAGCCTTTGGCCGCAGCGAAGGCGATGAGGAAATACAGGATCTTTTAAAAGGAAGCCGTGGACTCAATCTTGCACTCCATTTTCTTTCGGGTGCGCTCACATTTGATCCCGTTGTAACGCTAGTGGAGGAAAATTTGGCGTCTAAAATTGTTTGGTTTGATGCGTTTACAACAAATATTGACCGCACCGTAAAAAACACGAATATGCTTATTTGGCACAAAGAACTGTGGCTGATAGACCACGGCGCGACTTTCTATTTTCACCATTCATGGGACAATTGGGAAAAAGCGGCCAAAAGTCCTTTTCCATATATAAAAGACCACGTTTTATTGCCCCAAGCAAATTTAGTTGAAAAAATAAATGATGAAATATTAGCACTTATCCCCGATGAAAAACTCAGGGAAATAACAAACCTCATCCCTTCGGATTGGCTAGATTGGGAAGGTTCCGAAATGAAAGCTGAAGAAATTAGGGAAGTGTATTTTCAGTTTTTAGTTCAGCGAAGAAACCATTCAAATAATTTTGTAAAACAGATTCAGGATGCCAGAGAAACACTTGTATGAATATGCGGTAATACGTTTGGTACCCCGCGTGGAACGCGAGGAATTCCTGAATGTTGGAATTATTCTTTTCAGCAAAGAGGCTAAATATTTGACTTGCAAACACCAAATTGACACCGAAAAACTAAAACTCTTTTCCTGCGAACTGGAAGTGGAGGAGATTGAAAACAATTTGAAAGCTTTTGAAAAAATCTGTGCCGGCTCCAAAGATGGTGGCCCCGTGGCAGCATGGGAAAAACCGGATAGATTCCGATGGCTTACGGCGCAGCGCAGTTCTTCATTACAAACCTCGCGCCCGCATAATGGTTTTAGCAATGATTTGGATGCTACTTTGCAACGTCTTTTTGGGGAATTGGTTTTATAAAATCTTCGCTGCTAAATATTTCTGTACTTCATAAATATCAATGCTTTTATTGAACTTTTTGCTCACTGTGGGTAAATCTTCACTGGAAATCCAGATTTTAAGTTCGGCATCAAGATCGAAAGTTCCTGCGGTTTCCAACGAAAACCTTGAAATATGCTTATAGGGAAGACATTTAGATTCGGCCTTGCTGCCCGTCAAGTCTTGCGCGTTTGATTATTGGATTGTTGGATTGTTGGATTGTTGGATTGTTGGATTGTTGGATTATTGGATTGTTGGATTGTTGGATTGTTGGAGGTTACCAAACTAATTGTTAATTGCTAATTGTTCATTGTTCATTGTTAATTGCCTACAATTTCACCTTGATAAGTTATAATACCTCGGTCATTACTGCTAATGGCAAGAGTAGCAAAGCCAGAACTGCTCACGGAAATTGAGATGGAATAGGTATCACTTTCACCATTTACGGTTGCATTTACTTGATATTCTTTATTCTTTTCAACAGTAAAATTTTCAGGTTTCCCCTGAAATCGCATTCCTTTGTCGCGACCTAAGGCCATTCCGCTGTATCCCCTTCCGTAAAAAGGCAAATTGCTGATGATCATTTCTGGGGAAAAGGTGACGGAGTAGTTACTGCCAACTAAATTTTTAGGTGCTCCTATTGTCGGAAAAGCAGTATTGGCTATGAATTCAAAAGTTTTGGAATTCAATAAGTTTCCAATGTTGCTGGTATCTTTTGTTTCTTGGCTTGTATTTGTTTTTATATCTTTTTCTTGCGCTGAGGCACTTCCGAGAATAAAACAAAATAGTGCTGAAAATAAAATATTTCTTGTTCTCATAATTATTGTTTTTAAACAAAAAATGGAGCAAGCTTTATGCCGAAAAATTATAATAGCATCTAATTACTCCAATAACTTCTTAACGCTTCAACTCCTCAACTTATCGACTAATCGACTCACAACTAAACCTTCAAATCTATCTCCTTTAAATTCTCAATTCTATTGCGCTGCAAGAAATCGTCTATGCTTTCAAAATGTTCAATTACACGTTTGTCCTTAAATTCAAATACCTTTTCGGAAAGACCTTGCAAGAAATCGCGGTCGTGGGAAACCAAAATCAGTGTGCCATCAAACTGAAGCAAGGCTTCTTTTAGCACATCTTTCGATTTTAAATCCAAATGGTTTGTAGGTTCATCGAGAATCAAAACGTTTACTGGCTCCAACAATAGTTTTACCATCGCCAATCGCGTTTTTTCACCTCCGGAAAGCAATCCCACTTTTTTATCAATATCATCACCGCTAAACATAAAGCGGCCAAGAATGTTTTTTATCTGCGTGCGGATGTCGCCTTTGGCAACTTCATCCACGGTTTGGAAAACTGTGAGTTCCTTATCTAAAAG
>JBBQUI010000230.1:0-3375 GCA_038212575.1 Flavobacteriales bacterium | reverse complement strand
CGCACACTTTCCATATTCCCGTGATGGGAATTGCCTTCACCATTGATTCTCCAATTAAAGTTGCTCATTTCGGAATAAACTCAGTGCTTTCTATCATTGAGGACAATTTGGTGGAAGTGATGCGGAAATATTACTATCAACAAAACAACGAAACGTACACGCCTATTACCGTAAAAGAAGAAAACCATAGGGCGCGGAGAATTACAGACTATCTCAATTTGATGCAGCGAATCGTCGCCTCCAAAATGGAAAAACTGAAGACATCTGCTTTTGAAACGGGTTCAGATATCGTTAAGTATTTCGAAATGCTTCCCGATAACAGTATACTGAAGGAAAAGTATAACGAATGGTTTTCACTGAAAGATTCCACAGAAAAAGAGGCAGTTGAAAAATTTATTCGGAAAAACCTTATTCCCGGCTCTATCGAAGTTAATATTATGACTAAAGTAGATAAGGAACAATTGGATAAGAAGAAGCAACCAATTGAAAATGGTTCTGACGCGCTCACTGCTTTAAAGGGATATGCTGAATGTGACTTAAACAATTCTTCCCTAGTTCTCTCTGCGGGTATGAACCCACGATTATATAATTATATGGAAGGTTTCTCGGCCTTTGATGCCTATGAATGGGGTGCATTTCATAAAAAAGTAATCATCAAAGTAAGCGATTATCGTTCTGCATTGATCCAAGGAAAATATTTAGCGAAAAAAGGAATCTGGGTTAGTGAATTCCGAATTGAATCTGGACTCAATTGTGGTGGCCACGTTTTCGCTACCCAAGGTTTATTGATGGGACCAATTCTACAGGAATTTAAAGAGAAGAAACAAGAATTGCAGGATAGTCTTTTTGAACTTTACAATCCTGCTATTACTGCTAAAGGAAAACTAGGCTTCAACAAGCCACATCCAATAAAAATAACTGTGCAAGGCGGAATTGGCACCAGTGAAGAAGACAACTTATTGCGAAACTTCTACCAAGTGGATGGCACCGGCTGGGGAACTCCGTTTTTATTGTGTCCCGAAGCCACAACGGTTGATGAAAAAACGTTGGAACTATTGGCCCAATCCAAGGAAAATGATGTGGTGCGCAGCAAAGCATCACCGCTTGGTGTTGAGTTCAATTATCTAAAAGGGACCACTGCGGAAATAGAACGTTTAGATAGAATTAAAAAAGAAAAACCAGGCAGTCCGTGTACTGAAAAGCTGTTGGAATCTAATACTGAATTTACCAAAACCCCTATATGTACTGCTTCAACTAAATATCAAAAGTTAAAACTGGAACAGTTAACAACATTAGATCTCTCCGAAGCCGAATATAATCAACAAAGAGAGGATTTGTTAAGCAAGGAATGTCTTTGCATTGGTTTGAGCAATGCGGCACCTATAAGTTATGAGTTTCCTTTCCTGAAAAAACTAACTGCTGTTACCATTTGTCCAGGACCGAACATTGTAAATTTTTCAAAAATCACTAACCTTCGTGAGATGACCGACCATATTTATGGCCGAAAAGATATAATACAAAATCCTAATCGAGCTTCTATGTTTGTTACAGAATTAAGGCTATATATCGATTTTCTGAAAAAGGAAATAGAACGCTCTCTCGCTCCATCTCCAAGAGATTTTAAAAACTGGGAAAATTTCAGTAAAAATCTTTTAGATGGAATTGGACATTATCGTGGTTTGGCATCAAATTATGTTATAAAAAATATAGTGGAATTTGAAAAAGATTTGGAGAAAGCACAAAGTGAGATTCTTCAATTGCAGACAACACAATTACACGCAGTTTAGTTTTTTCAATTCGAGTTGCACGAGCTAAAACTCAACTTTGACGAAGTTTTAAACTTTGTCAAAGTTACTCAAGTAATTACCAATTTTTATCCGCACATCAACCGCAGTAATTTCTCGTTGTTTACCAATCAAGGGATTGATGTCCCATTTCGGTGCTTTCCGAGTCAGCTTCCGCTTTGTCTTTTCTGAAATTTATAGGAGTGGCGTTTTTCTTTATGGAACTAAAAAGGCGAATGCTTTTTGGAAAGCCTTGTTGGTTGCTTTTTTGGGGTTGTTGCTGACTGTTGTTTGGGCTATTTAGAAGACGATTGTCATCTTTGACGGAGTTCAACTGAAATAAATTTATTGCGCTACCCACGACAGAAACTCCCATTTTAACCTCTCGGTATTGATGTCATTTACGGTAAATTTTACCCCGAAGGGGTATTATATTTATAGCATAATACCAGTTTGAAATATGCGACCCCGGCGGGGTCGAATCACCCTCTATTTTGTTCACCTATAAATATTTGAACCCTTTGGGTTCGTTGAATACAAAGGATAAGTCAGGTTTTATATCATTGTATCATAAAAGTCGGAAACCCCGAAACCTTAAGATCTAACGACTTTGTCTAAACTACGAATGTGTAAAATTTGCACGTTGCTTTTTTATTACCCAATCCGCACCCGCGCATCCACCGCCGTAATAGCCCATCGCGTACCAATCAATGGATTGAGATCCATTTCGGTGATTTCCGGGGCGGCTTCTACCAAAGCGGAAAGTCGTTGGATGATTTCCACAAATTGGTCTTCGTTAATGCCCTCTTGGCCTCTCGCTCCTTGAATAAGTTTATAGCCTCTAAGCGACTGCACCATTTTCTGTGCTTCTTCTTTTGAAATGGGACTTAATCCAGCAGACACATCGTTCAGCACTTCAATAAAAATTCCACCCAAACCACAAAGAATTGTATGGTTGAAACCGGGTTCTTTTGTTACGCCCACAAACAATTCCAACCCTGTCAATTGTGGCTGGACCATTACCGCGGTAGCGGAATCTATTTTCATCAACATATCAAAAGTTTCCGAAACTTCTTCTTTGGAAGTAATATTCATTACCACACCTTTCGCATCCGATTTGTGCAATGGGCCAACGACCTTCATGACCAAGGGAAATTCTATATTCTCCATCGCAATGAGTAGTTTTTCTTTCGAATTTTCAACAATTTCTTTAACCCGAGGAATTCCTGCTGCGTCCAACAACTTTTCAGTTTGTGCAGCATTGAGATATCCTTCGGAAGCTGTATCAATAACGGACCGTATTTTTTTAATGTCAATTTTTGGCAATGAAATCTCTTCCGAAATAGGTGCCGGAGTATTGAAAACTTGCGAAAGCGCTTTTCCCAAAACAACTTCATCTGGAAAATTGATGTGTCCTTTTTTCAAAAATGATTGAATTTCACGTTGTGCGTTTACCACGGAAGGCAATACAGGGAAAATTGGCTTTTTGCAAATTTCCAATTTCACGCTCAATACATTGTAAACGTTTTCCACGTCGAAAAGCCCGGGGCTACCAAATACTACGGCCATCGCATCAATATTTTCAAATTTA
>JBBQUI010000229.1:0-3391 GCA_038212575.1 Flavobacteriales bacterium | reverse complement strand
AGCCATTTGCGACGGACTTTCATCATATTCGCCAAAGGCGTTTGGCAAACCGGCGTTTGGATAGGCGCTCACGGCAAGATTGGTGCGGTTTGCAATCACTTCCAAATGGGGCGTGAGTTGTTTGGCGCCCAAAGCACAATTGAAACCTACGCTCAACAGTGGAATATGTGAAATTGAAATCAGAAATGCTTCTGCAGTCTGGCCAGAAAGTGTTCTTCCCGAAGCATCGGTTATTGTTCCGCTTATCATTATTGGAATGTCGAGATTTCGCTCTTCTTTTATTTCATCAATGGCGAAAAGTGCTGCTTTCGCATTCAAAGTATCGAATATTGTTTCGACCAAAAGAATATCCACACGTCCGTCTATCAAAGCTTCAGCTTGTTGCCTGTATGCAACGCGTAATTGTTCAAATGAAATGGCGCGAAAACCGGGGTCGTTCACATCTGGACTCATACTTGCCGTTTTGTTGGTCGGACCGATGGCTCCTGCCACAAAACGCGGTTTGTTGGGTTCTTTTGCGGTGAATTCATCCGCAACTTTTTTAGCGATTATAGCGGACTCGTAATTCAATTCGTAAACCAAATCCTGCATATCGTAATCTGCCATTGCGATTGTGGTGCTTGAAAAGGTATTGGTTTCCACAATATCTGCTCCTGCGGCAAAATATTTTGAATGGATTTCAGCGATTGCCTGCGGTTGGGTTATTGAAAGTAAATCGTTGTTTCCTTGCACCGATTTATGAAAATCCTTAAATCGTTCGCCACGGAAATCTTTTTCTGAAAATTTATAGCGTTGCAGCATCGTGCCCATTGCGCCGTCGAGTATCAATATTCGGTTTTGAAGTGCTTGTTGTATTTTATTCATCATTAGTGCCTGTGAAAACGGGTGTCTTTTCGTTTATTATTTTCTTTTATACCTACAAGGAGCCACGCTGAAAAAGCGGGGAACACCTTGCAGGAAAATCCATAGTCGACTAAAAACATCCCACCCCAACCCTCCCTTCAAAGGGAGGGAGCGGAATTATAGTATACAATTTGACATTCCCTAAAAAAATATGGGAATTCAAAAAAAAATATATCAAGAAAAGGTGAAGGGAAAACCTGTTTGTTGTTATCTATATCGCCAAAGACGAATAGAACGTAGCACCTTCCCCGAAAGTTCGGGAGGTTGCTAAGGCGTCAATGGGTCTATTCCCTCGGCCTTTCTTGATAACTTTTCATTATGGATATGAACTGATGCAAAGTAACAGTATAAAAAATTAATACACAAGCCCCCTAACCCCCAAAGGGGGAACTGTGGCCAAACTAATTTAATTTCTCTCCGTTTAAAATGATGCTGTAAGTAATTTTCACCGAAGCTTCCAGCGTGATGGAAACCGAACAGTATTTTTCAAAACTAAGTTGCGCTGCACGGATTGCTTTTACCTCATCGATTTTGCCTTCCAAATAAAGCGTTACGTGGATTGCCTCAAACGGTTTCGCATCGCGAACTTCCTTTCGCTGGCCTTCCACCTCCATTTTATAGGAAGTGATTTCCTGCCGCTGTTTTTTCAAAATCAAAACAACATCAATCGCACTGCAGCCGCCCACGCCCATCAACAAAAGCTCCATCGGGCTTGCGCCTTTTGAGGGTTCATCGGTTTTGTTGTCGATTAAAACAGGAACGCCGGAAGCGCCTTTTGCTTCAAAAAGATAGTTGTCGTTTATTCTGTTTAGGGTAACTTTCATTTTTTTATTTTTAGACCTACAAGGAGCCCCGCTGAAAAAGCGGGGGACACCTTGCAGGAAATTTAGTTTTGTACTTTATCGCTTATCCGTAAAATATCCCCGAAAACGCCTCTTGCCGTAACTGCTGCTCCCGCTCCGGCGCCTTGGATAACAATTGGATTGTCGCCGTAGCTTTCGGTATAAATTTCAAAAATTGAATCGCTGCCGCGAAGTGCGCCCAACATACTGTTTTTAGGAACCGAAGCCAAACTTACATCCAAAAGTGCTCCCGTTTCTTTCGATAAATCGCCGTGTAAATCTGCTACGTAACGGAACACACAATCTTTCGGCTGGTTCTTCTTTTTTATTTGAAAAGGAACATCCAATTCCTGTAATCGCGTTAAAAATTCTTCTTTTGAGACGCTTCGCAAATCCTTTGGAATTAGGTTTTGAATGGAAATATCAGCAAACTCATTATGCAAATCCAATTCACGAGCCAAGATAAGCAATTTCCGTCCAACGTCATTGCCACAAAGGTCTTCGCGTGGGTCCGGTTCTGTAAATCCTTTATCGATTGCAGATTTTAAAACTGAGCTGAACGATCTGTCTTCTTCCGAAAAAGTATTGAAAATATAACTCAACGAACCTGAAAACACCCCGCGGATTCGTGTAATATTTTCGCCAGAAAGATGCAAAAGTTTAATTGTATCAATCAACGGAAGTCCTGCGCCCACATTCGTTTCATATAAATACTGCCTCTTTTTTGAAGTAAGTTTTCGGCGGAGTTCTTTGTAAAAATTCAAATCCAACGTATTGGCAATTTTGTTCGAGGAAACCAAATGGAAACCGTTTTCAACAAAGCTCGAATAATTTTGAACAAAGCCAGCATCGGCGGTATTATCTACCAAAATCAGATTTTGTAGGTTGTTGGTTTTCGCGAAAGAAATAACTTCTTGCGGATTGTATGAGATTCCAGAATCTATTTTTTCTTCAATCCAATTTTTGTCCAATCCTTTTTGCTGAAGTAAAACGGTTTTTGAATTGGCGACAGCGAAAATATTCAGCTCCAAATCGCGTCTTCGGGAGATCTCCTCCTTCGAGGAGATAATTTGATTCACCAAATGGCTGCCCACATTTCCGTGGCCAAAAATGGCGATGTTAATCTTTTTCTTTTTAATCTTTTCCAGATTTATCAATTGTTCCAAAGGAATTTCCACTGTTGCTGTACTCATGTTTTTAGGTTTAATAGGTTAAAATTTCTTTGGATTTTTCAATAGTTTTAAAAGCTTCGGAGAGATCATTGATCAAATCTTCGGAGTCTTCAATGCCGCAGGAAAGCCGGATTAGCGAATCGTTAATTCCAGCATTCAAACGAATTTCGCGCGGAATGGATGCGTGCGTCATTTGTGCGGGATGGCACAGCAAACTTTTAACGCCGCCCAGACTTTCCGCCAATTTGAAATACTCTGTATTAGTTACAAATTTTACGGCAGCCTCTTGTGTGTCATCTTTTAGGCTGAAAGAAATTATTCCACCAAACAATCCATTTTGCTGTCTTTTGGCGATTTCGTGGTTTTTATGGGTTTTCAAACCTGGATAATGAACGGTTGAAACCGCATCTTGGCTTTCCAAAAACAACGCTACTTTGAACCCATTTTCGCATTGCTTTCTATAGCGAATGTCTA
>JBBQUI010000228.1:0-3424 GCA_038212575.1 Flavobacteriales bacterium | reverse complement strand
AATAACAATAGAAAATAAACCAATGAGCATCATCATCGACATCAAAGCCAGACAAATCTTCGATTCCCGTGGAAATCCTACAGTAGAAGTTGACGTAATTACCGAACACGGTTTTATGGGCCGCGCCGCAGTTCCTTCGGGAGCATCAACCGGCGAGCACGAAGCAGTAGAACTTCGCGATGGCGGAAAAGCATATATGGGCAAAGGCGTGTTGAAAGCTGTTGAAAACGTAAACGGCAAAATTGCTGGAACACTTTTGGGTGTTTCGGTTTTTGAACAGGAACTTATAGATAAAACAATGATTGATTTGGACGGTACCAAAAATAAATCGAAACTTGGAGCCAATGCAATTTTGGGTGTTTCATTAGCTTGTGCAAAAGCTGCTGCCAATGAACTTGGGATGCCTTTGTATCGGTATGTTGGCGGAGTGAGCGCGAAAACGCTTCCCGTACCAATGATGAATATTATCAACGGTGGTTCGCATAGCGATGCACCTATCGCGTTTCAGGAATTTATGGTGATGCCGATAAAAGCAAAAAGCTTCACACACGCCATGCAAATGGGTTCAGAAATTTTTCACAATCTTAAAAAAGTGTTGCAAGATCGCGGCTTGAGTACTACTGTGGGTGATGAAGGTGGTTTTGCCCCAAAGTTGGATGGAACAGAGGATGCTCTGGACACCATCGCAAAAGCAACGAAGAAAGCTGGATACAAATTGGGTGACGATGTTATGATAGCCTTGGATTGTGCTTCCGCGGAATTTTATTTGAAGAAAAAATACGATTACACCAAGTTTGAAGGCGATAAAGGAAAAGTGCGCACTTCAAAAGAACAGGCTGATTATCTGGCTGAATTGTGTGAAAAATATCCAATCATTTCAATTGAGGACGGAATGGACGAAAACGATTGGGAAGGCTGGAAATATTTAACTGAAAAAATTGGTGATAAAGTACAATTGGTGGGCGACGATTTGTTTGTTACAAACGTGGAAAGACTTTCAAAAGGTATTTCAGAAAAAATTGCCAATTCAATTTTGATAAAAGTAAACCAAATTGGAACATTGACTGAAACTATTGCAGCAGTGAATATGGCGCACAATGCGGGCTATACTTCCGTAATGAGCCATAGAAGTGGGGAAACAGAAGATAACACAATTGCAGATTTGGCGGTTGCGCTAAATTGTGGTCAAATTAAAACAGGTTCCGCTTCCCGAAGTGATAGAATGGCAAAGTATAATCAGTTGCTCAGAATAGAGGAACAATTGGGTGAAGTGGCCTATTTTCCGCAGCGAAACGCTTTCAAAATATAGCTTTAAATCAACAATTTGAAAACCCTGCAAACCGCAGGGTTTTTTTATAATCCAAAAATCCGCTTTATAACCGATGATTTAAGGATTTTTTAACCTAAGATAACAGAGAAACGTTAAAAAAATTGGCTAAGATTTTGTAATTTAGCATTTCTGAATAAATTAAAAACACACAATATTTTATGGCAAAGATGGCAACCCTCGAGATAGATGGTAAAAAATATGAGTTTCCCATTGTGGAAGGAACTGAAAATGAATTAGGAATAGATATTAAAAGTCTTCGAAGCGACACTGGCGGTGTTGTTACCTTTGATCCTGGATATAAAAATACAGGATCTTGCGAAAGTGCTATTACTTTTTTGGATGGCGAAAAAGGAATTTTGCGCTATCGTGGATATGCCATAGAAGAACTTGCCGAAAAGGCACATTTTTTAGAGGTATGTTATCTTCTTATTTTTGGTGAATTGCCCACTGAAGTACAGCTCAATAAATTTCATGCAGATATAAAAGCACAATCACACGTTGATGAAGATGTGAAACGTATTTTGGATGGTTTTCCAAAAGCTGCACACCCTATGGGAGTTCTATCTTCTTTGACCTCTGCTTTGGTTGCTTTTAATCCATCTTCGGTAAATGTGGACAGTGAGGAAGATATGTATAAAGCCATTGTGAAAATTCTGGGTAAATTTCCAGTGTTGACTGCTTGGACGTATAGAAAACGTATGGGACTTCCGCTAGATTATGGCGGAGATTCTTTGGGCTATGTGGATAATTTTCTAAAAATGATGTTCAAAAAGCCGAGCGGGGAATACACTACAAATGAAACCGTATTGGAGGCTTTGGATAAATTATTAATTCTTCATGCTGACCACGAGCAGAACTGTTCTACTTCAACCGTACGAATCGTTGGCTCATCACACGCAGGTCTTTTTGTTTCAATTTCTGCGGGAATTGCAGCACTTTGGGGGCCACTTCACGGTGGTGCCAATCAAGCTGTTATTGAAATGCTTGAGGCAATTAAAGAAGATGGTGGTGATACCAAAAAATTTATGTCAAAGGCCAAGGACAAAGATGATCCGTTCCGTTTGATGGGCTTTGGCCATAGAGTTTACAAAAACTTCGATCCACGTGCCAAAATCATTAAAAAGGCTGCAGATGATCTTTTGGATAACTTAGGAATTGAGGACGATGTACTTGACATTGCAAAAGCTTTGGAAAAAGAAGCATTGGAAGATCCATACTTTGTAGACAGAAAATTATATCCAAATGTAGATTTCTATTCAGGAATTATTTATCGTGCTTTGGGTATTCCTGTTGAAATGTTTACGCCAATGTTTGCATTGGGACGCTTGCCGGGCTGGATTGCACAGTGGAGAGAGATGCGTTTGAATAAAGAGCCAATAGGTCGTCCACGCCAAATTTATGTTGGTGAGACTCTTAGGGACTTTGTTCCTGTAGAAAAAAGATAATACTAAATTTTAATATTTTTAAAAGCACTTCCGTATCGAGGTGCTTTTTTTATATTTGCTTTATGATCATTTTAAACATCAATGACGAAATATCTAGATTGCGCGCAGTAATATTGGGTCGTGCTGACAGCAATGGTCCCGTGCCATCACTGGAAAATGCCTATGACCCAAAGTCTGCTGAACACATAAAAGCCGGCACCTATCCCAAAGATGAAGATATGGTAGCCGAGATGGAAGCCGTGGCTGCTGTTTTTAAAAAATATGATGTAAAAGTTTATAGACCGCATTCAATTAAAGATTATAACCAAATCTTCTCCCGAGATATCGCTTTTGTTATTGAAGATAAATTTATAATCGCAAATATTCTTGAAGATCGTTCTATGGAAATTGAGGCCATTGAGCACGTTATAAACCAAATTGATCCTTCAAAAATTATTGAATTCCCGGAAAATGCACATATAGAGGGCGGCGACGTTATGCCGTGGGGCGATTATATTTTTGTGGGCGCTTATTACGGTGAAGACTATCCAAGTTTCATCACGGCCCGAACCAATATGAATGCCGTGAAACACCTTCAGAAATTGTTTCCGCATAAAAAAGTGAAATCCTTCAATCTTAAAAAAAGCAATACGGTTGCCGATGAAAACGC
>JBBQUI010000227.1:0-3505 GCA_038212575.1 Flavobacteriales bacterium | reverse complement strand
TCATCTGTTGTATTATTGATAACGTAAGCCTCAAGTCCTTCTAGCTCTATAGCGTGAATGACCATATTTTCACTAAATGCATAAGGAGAATTCCATGGATATCGCGCTTCAATCGGATCAGTAGCGAAAAACCTCCCAACTCTCGGATCATGCATCCTAAAAGTATAGTTTATGGAATTACCCTCGCCTTTTATTTCATCGTCCATCTCCTGCCCCTGGAAGCCATAGCGGTAATCAGATGTGTTCGCATGCCGCCCGGGCTGTAACATGCCGAAGGGGTAGTAATCGTTGTACGCCTTTATATCCGCATTAAAATAACTCAAAGAACTTCCCGACAAGGTAGGGATTTTTTTGTCGCTAACCACACTTAAGACGTTGCCTAGATGGTTGTTCAATTCATAACGTCTATTTCCAATATCCCTATAATAAGTTTTTACAACAAAAGCATCAGTAAAAATACTTTCTACCCAAGGGCTTTCATTGGCAAATAATGGCATAATCAAACTACTCTTAGAAACAGGATTGCCGGAACCTTCATCCATAGAAAAATATTCTTCGATAGTGTTATGCAAGGTTGTAAGTTTATAGGAATAATCTTTTATTTGAAAAGAATTACTATAGTTTCCTCCAAGTATAGAAGTAGGATTTAAATCGATACTTGAGGGAGGAGTTAAACTGCTACGCACTATATTTACCCCATTGGTAGTATCATAAATAGAATCATTTACTGTAACTAAGGCATCATCAAATGTTGGTATAAATTCAGTATTTAGTCTTAGCTCCATCCCTTTATTATCCATTATGGATTGACTTAAGCCTTGGGTCGAGCCCAAATCTAATTTTACCCGATTGTCTGATTGATTAGGAATAGTGCCGTGAGGTGTGAGAGTTCCCCCGACGCTTCGGGGTCTCCGCCTGTAAACTTCGGCTTCGCTCAGTGCAAGCCGCAAAAAGCTCTTCAGAAATGAAGGGCTTTTTTTGTTTTTACAAAAGTGAGTCTCGAAGTTTATCCTGAGCGCAGCCGAAGGGCCTGTACAAAAGTAGAAAGCTGACTTTAACGAGTCAGCTTTTTTATTTATTGTCTTTTCCATTTTCAATCAACTCCTCAACCTCCTCTTCATCATCCCCGTTCAGTTTAGGGTTTTTTGGAGTTTGGACCTTTTTTTTGTGATGAATTTCATAATACATCGCAAAATGGTCACTGCCAAAATTTTTGGAACGAACCATTTTTTTTACATATAAATCGGGTGTGTGGAAGAGATGGTCCAACGGAAACCGAAGAAAAAAGTAATTGGCACTATAAGTTGAAAAGAAGCCACGGCCAATGCGCGGGTCAATCATTCCCGTCATTTTTTTAAAGAGGCGCGTGGTTCTGCTCCAAACTACATCGTTCATATCACCACAAACCACGGTGGGTTTATCCAAATCCCGAATTCTTTTTCCAGTAAGCATCAGCTCGGCATCGCGCTCTTTGGAGGTTTCATTTTCTGAAGGACTGGGCGGTGCGGGATGTAGACAGCAGAAAAAGATGGGAGAATATCCTTCGATAGGGAAATCGAAAAAAACAGAAGGCTTATCATCTTCAATTTGATACTTAACTTCTACATTTTGTAATTCTTTTTTTGAATATAGGTGCATCCCGTAAAAATTTTCCAAAGGAATTTTTACGGTAAAAGGATAATCTTTTTCAATTTCTGAAAGACAATTTTCCCAGTCTTTGTTAGATTCCATGGTGAGGACCAAATCTGGATCAAAACGTTTTATTTCATTCAAAAAATCGGGATAGCAGGAATTGGTCTGAAGCACATTTCCCGCCAAAATTGAAACCTGCCCATCGCTCGCTGCGTGCGACCTTTTTCTCGGGAAAAGGGAACTGTAAGGAAATACTTTAAAAAGTTGATACATCATGGTGGCAACCAAAGCTATAAGTAATATCCAACTGAAAATGGAATAATTATCTTCTAAATAAAGAAATAATCCCAATAAAATAAATTGGATGAACAACGACTGAAGCCTTACAAAATCTGCAGTTCTGAAAAACCAATGCGGATTTCCGGTTGCTGGAAAAAATGGGCTGATAATAAAAAATATAATCAATATGTATAATACCATCTTTCAAAGTTACTTCTTTTAGAAAAATGTAAAACAACTAAAATAGCTTTTTTGCCTAACCGTATATTCCTACTTTTACGGCTTCAAAAAAATAAATCATGAAAAAAATTATACTCAGTGCTTTTTTTACTCTTTTCACTTTCGTCTTCGCTAGTGCGCAAGATTACACCACCCCGAATACGGGCGTAACATTGACGCTGGCCGATATTGCGGCGGCAAGTCCATCTACCATAACAATTTCTGGTAGCGACTACACGCTATTGGGGAATTTAACTATTGCAGAAAATGATGCGGTTATAATAGATACAGACCTCACACTTTCTATTGATGATGCTAAATTGATAACCGTTTTCGGTGCATTTACAGTAGATTCTAACGTAGTAATCATTACTGCTTTGGATCAAAACGCGCCTTACGAAGGTTTCCGTTTTGAAGAATTTTCAGAAATAGAGATCAATAATGCAACCATTCAATACGGCGGCGGACTTCGCGTTTTGACTGAAACTTTTTCGATTGATAATTGCACAATTATTAACAATGTCTCGGGAGCGACTACAAGCGCAGCAATCCAACTTTCGCGTGGAATGCCACAAATAACAAACAATACAATTTCTTTCAATGAAAATCCGGCTATTGGTTCTGCCGCAAATTCGGCTGTGTCGGCTTATATTTTCAATAATATGATTGAAGGAAACAATCAAGCCAACAGCAACCGCCCACAAATAAATATGGGCACAACAATGGCCAATGAACCTTTGCAAATAATCCAAAACACAATAATTGGCGACCGTTTGCTGGATATGGTTGGTGGTATTGCGGTTGCAAATTTTGTTGGAGGCAATATAAATACAAATATTCAAGATAATATTATAAAAGATAACCGCTACGGAATTACGATTATTGGCCCAAGTGATTCAGCAGATATTCTTGATAATGTTATTGAAGACAACGACACACAAGGCGATCCAATGCTTGGTGGGAGCGGAATTTCGTTGAATACCTCTACAGCAGGAAACGCTGTTTTTGTTAACGGCAATGAATTTAGAAGAAATCTTTGGGGAATAACGGTAATTGGCGAAGCAACCATAAATCTTGGCGATGGTTCGACCAATTCTGGGCTAAATGTGTTTTCTGAAAATGGTAACGGTGGTGAAGTTTATGCACTTTTTAACAATACTGCTAATCCAATTTTAGCAAAGCACAACTGTTGGATCGAAGGCCAACAAAGCACCGAGCAGCAAGTGGAAGACGTTATTTTTCACAGTGTGGACGACCCAACTTTGGGTGAAGTTATTTTTGATCCTTTCCTTTGTGGCGTTTTGGGCGTTGCTGATTATGCGGTTGAAAACTTCAGTTTTTATCCAAATCCCGTAAAAAACGAAATCAATTTCAA
>JBBQUI010000226.1:0-3518 GCA_038212575.1 Flavobacteriales bacterium | reverse complement strand
ATCAAAGTATCATTGCTCATACCGCCATAATTTTGAACAGTATTTATCAATAACTTTTTATCAGGAGATTTTAATGAAGCTAAATAATCATTTAGATCTATTTTCTGGTAACCTTTATCATTTTCTGATAAAAAATCTTTTTTTACCATTGTATTAAGATCTGCTTTCGCAGAATATGAATAGCAACCATATTTGTATGGAACAAACTCGTATTCAGGTTTTAATTTTCTTTGACTATATAAAAATAAGAGTTTCTGAAGTTTAGTTTTTTCAACTTCTCCACCTAATAATTGCAATAGCGATAATATTACTTTCCTTCTATAAAACATCTTGCAAAGGTATTGTTTAAAATATCCTCTTTAAAATATATTTCATTGTTTAAACATTACTGCCAACTTGTTATATAGAAAGCAATTTAGCCTTTTAAGGTAAATTATTGCCGTATAAACGCAGTTTATACTCATTCTTTAAAAATTTGCTAAATTTCCTCCTCCCCCTATTCCCTCTCTCTAAGAATCGTAAATATTCCTGCCATTTCTTAACCCACTTTGCAGCTAACCGGGCGATAAGTTCTGTAAAATAGGGATTTTATTTTTTTTAATTTCCGAACTGTGTACTACAGATTTTCGTTTTACGAAGGGATAGAATTTGTAGTTCAAGGCTTTGTAGATGGTTTGTATCTTTTCATTGGGCTCCGAGCATCTTCTTATGAATATCGTTTCATCTACTTGATTTTTGCCTGTTGTTGTTACTATCTTTTGGGTGTTTCCAATACGAACTATCTCTTGCCAGTCCTGATTAATCCCTTTTTGTTTCAATTGGTATCGAATCGTGTTTACTAACCAATATGCCAGCAATCCCAGGTGTAAATGGGCCATCGTTGATTCATCATTTTTATGATAAATTGGGCGAAGGTCCAAATCCGTTTTCAAGGCTCGAAAGGTTCCCTCAATTTCACGTATGGTATTATAAATGGTCCAAAGTGTTTGTTCATCTTTTGGAGCAAGATTGGTCCTAACAAAATATACGCCCAGATTTTCGTTGTTAAGTTGGTCTGTTCTTTGATTTTTGGTATAGATTATTTCGGTTACTATGCCCTTTTCATTGGATTTTACTTCAATAGAATAGTTTTTGCTCGCTGATGGATATTTTTGAATAATCCTACCGATGCGCTGGTTGATTTTATCTGTTTTTTTGACCGAATGTTTTTTTGTCAGTCCTATTTTTATGAGTTCCAGACCCTCTTCAAATCGGGTCTCAAACTGTGTTTTCATCGCTTGTTCTTTCAGGGTTTTGCCAGGGCTTTTTACCTTTAGATAATAATCTGTAACCTTGTCCGAACTCACGCTTTGAAGCGTTAATGTCTGCTTGTTTTTGGTTTCCACACTTTGCGGAGAACTACCTGCTACAGGTTTGTAATCTTTTATTTTTGATCGACTTACACATACATAATCATAGCCTTTTGCTTGCAAAAGCGCCAAATTACTGTCCGTAGCAATGCCTGCATCCAGTACCACTAATGCTCTTTGGTTATGGCTGGTCTTGATTCTTAAATTGTCGATAATGGTAGGCAAAGTAACACTATCACCAGTGTTCCCCTCAAATACATTGGAGTATTTTATAAATCCCTCGGGGTTGGTAACCAATGCCAAAACAATCAACTTGGCATCACTTCGTTTTTCTTTGCTCCGACCAAATTTCGCTAATTTGCTGTTCTTTTTTTGACCTTCAAAATAGGTGTTTGTAAGATCGTAAAGTACTATTTTGTCTTGGATATCAAATAATTCATTTGTTTTTATGGATAAATGCTGTTCTAATCGGTCTTTTATTCCATACAGCTTCAATGCACTTTGATACAATTTGTCCTTGGTTATTTTTTCTAGCGGATAGCCTGTGATTTCGCAAATAGCCGAATTTTCTTGTATCCAACGACTGGTTCTCAATTCTGAAAAAGGATAAACCGCACGGCTAATAATTTGGGTAAGTGCCAGTTGTATTTGAGATTCTTCCCAACCCAATTTTTCTAAAAAAGATTTGAGCTTGAGTTGCTCTAAGGTTTGATAACCAATCCATTCTGTTCCTATTTCCCGAACATCTTTGTTTCTGATAGTTTCTAAATCAACAAGCTTCTTACGTTTCTCAAGGGCAATCTCGGGCAAGTCAATTCGTTTTTTCTCTATCATTTCCTGCCAAAGCCGCTCTACATACCCCCTGATTTTTTTATCGCTCTCTACAAATAAATCTAATTTCCCCTGGGCTTTATCCGTTAGTTGTTTCTGAATTTTATTGAGGTCTTCTGCTTTCAAATCATGGAGGAAGCCTACATTCAAAATGGTGCGATGACAGATTCGCCCTTCAAAATTCCGATAGCTTTCTACCAGCCGGTAATATCCACAGCTGGTCTTGAGTTCAGAATTATATCGCATGGAAACTTTGAAATACATTTAGCAAAATACCAATATTGAAAGGTCATTAGCAACACCCCCCTGTGTACTACAAATCAAAACGTAACGAAAACAGGGCGTTTCAACGCTTTTTACCTCAATTTAACTCTAAAATCACTCTTTTTTTAACACTTATAGATCGTTTTTTAACATTTAGCCTGCAATGTGGGTTAAGGGTAAAGCATCGGCAGGAACCTATTTTCAAATATTGGATTATTCTGAGATCACGGGAGAAAATGATGTTGAATTTGCAAATCGACTCATTGAAGAATTTGGGATAGCCACCATCCCGGTTTCAGTTTTTAATATTGATAATAAGGACAATAAACAATTGCGGTTTTGTTTTGCGAAAACAGATGAAACCCTCGTAAAGGCTTCAGAAATATTAAATAAGATTCAATAAATTTCTATTGATCTGCTTATTGCCTTTTTAGACGTTCATTCACATAACTTCGAACCAATTCTGTAGTAATTCCGAATAACACGTGTGCAAACAATTCATTAGCCTGCATCTTAATCGGGATGTTTTTGGGATTTGATTCCAGACCTAACATTGGGAGTGAAGTTTCATGAGTAGTAAACCAGGTAGACGCTCCTAATATTACTCCATCAGTCAATCGAAATTCATCTTTATCCTTCTTTCCATATCCGTAGGCTGCCCCAATGCTGGCTCCAAAGGGAAAACTCACCAACTTTTCAACCAAAGCTTCATGATCACTGCTAATGGGACTTCCCAGGATCTTGGTCGATAGATTGTCTACTATTTTTATCTGGGCTGATCGTTGTTCAATTTTTCTTACAGGAAGAAATTTTTCAACAATGCTCTTAACAGCGGTTCCCGCAAGACCGCCTAAAAATCCTGCAATTAAACCCCTTGAGGTGCTGGAAGCGAAAGAATTTCTTTGAAAAAAACTACCTTGGTTCATATTAATTAATTTTAGAATAAAGCTATTTATATTCTTTATTTTAAACAATCATTTAACATGTAATTAGGAGGACAACATGCTTGTATAAAAATAGTAGGGTCAAACCGTCCAAATGAAAAGAGTTTAAGGAAAAACTTAAACACCTAAC
>JBBQUI010000225.1:0-3575 GCA_038212575.1 Flavobacteriales bacterium | reverse complement strand
AACAAAACCATTTTGACCGAAAAGCAAGTTCAATATATTGAAACTGGAAACACCATTGGAGAAGGTGAAAACCTAAGGGACAAAACCGAAACTATGGTTGAAATGTTGAAAAACGATAACAACGATCAAGTAACTGCAAATGTTACTATCTCCACAACCGTGGATGGCGTTGAAACTACCGAAACCAAGACTTTCACTGGAACCGAAGAAGAAGTTCGAAACCAGTTGAAGGATGTTGAGGGAATGAAAATTAAAATTAAAGACAAGGAATAATTTAAAACTTGTCACCCTGAGCGGCCCCTCCTGAGCTCCGTCGAAGGGCAGTCGAAGGGCCAAATAACAAATTCCAAATCACAACCTGTCAAGTTTTAAAAACCTGACAGGTTTTTTAATGTCAATAACCCAATAACTCGTAACTGATAATTTAAAATTTTCCTATCTTAGCCTTGCTATGGATTACGAAGACTTAATAACACTCGCAATCGCCTTTGGTTTGGGCCTGCTCGTGGGTCTCCAACGTCAAAAAAGCAACCACGAAATGGCGGGTGTGCGCACTTTTACCCTTATCTCAATTATGGGGGTTATTGCAGCTTTTTTGGCTCGGGACTACAACAACCCATTTATCCTTCCCTTGTTGGGAATATGTTTAACCGCCTTATTGGTAACCGCCAATATTATAAAACTCAAAAAACTAAACGACATTGATGTGGGCCAGACCACAGAAGTTGCCGCCCTGCTTATGTTTGTGGTCGGAGCTTACTTGGTTATGGGCGATCGCGTGGTCGCTGTTATTGTGGGAGGCTCCCTGGCCATTCTACTTTATTTGAAGGAACACCTTCACGATTTTATTGAAAACCTCAAGGAAAAGGATCTTGCAGCTATTATGACTTTTGCAGGTATATCGCTAGTAATCCTACCCCTGCTCCCTAATAAAACTTATGGCCCCCTCGATGTATTGAATCCGCAGAATATTTGGTTTATGGTAACCCTTATTGTCGGTATAAGTGTTGTTGGATATTTCATCTATAAATTTGTTGGCAAAAAAGTCGGTATTATTTCCAATGGAATTCTGGGCGGTCTCATTAGCAGTACAGCCACCACCGTAAGCTATGCCCGAAAAACAAAGGATACTGAATCTATAAGCAAAATGGCAGCATTTGTAATTACAGCGGCTTCGGCTGTTGCCTTGGTTCGGGTCATGGTTGAAGTAGGAGTGGTTATTCCCGAAAAGCTGCCAAAACTGGTGTTGCCACTAATAACAGTTTTTGTTCTAATGGTCTTGATATGTATAGGGTTGTTCTATTTCACCAATAAAAATGGTGGGGATGAAAAAATGCCCGAGCCCAAAAATCCCGCACAATTTAAAAGTGCTTTGATTTTCGGGCTTTTGTACGGAGCTATTTTATTGGCAGTAGCCTTTACCAAACAGGAATTTGGAAATGACGCCCTTTACATAGTCGCCATCATCAGCGGACTAACCGATGTTGACGCAATAACACTTTCACTATCACAACTTATGAAAGGCGGTGGTTTAAACACTTCCACAGGCTGGCGGCTTATTCTTTTGGCCTCTCTGTCCAATCTACTTTTTAAGGGAATTATGGCGGCCGTTCTCGGGACGCGACAGTTGGCCAAGTGGATAGGAGTTTCCTTTGGAATCACAATCGTCTTTGGGTTGTTGCTAATGTGGCTTTGGCCCGAGGCTTGGCACTTATAATTGCGTATGTTCAAAAAAGACCCAATCCAGATCATCACTTTCCGAAGCTACGGAACGCCAAACCATTTGTATGTAAAGGGCCGCGCTCTGGAAGATGAAAATATAGACCTTTCAAAAAAAGGGTTTTTCAATCTTCTTTGGAATACCTACAAACGCTTCAAAACCGATTTGGTAAAAAACACTTTCCTTATTTTAAAACTTCCCGACGGCAGAAAAATTGAAACCAAGAGTGACGATCAAGGTTATTTTTTAATTGATGAAACCATCGAAAATATGCTGCCTTTAATTGATGAAAACGGCTGGTTGAAGTATGAAATTTCTTTTGCTGAAAAGTTTCCCAAAAGAATAATTCAGGAGAATAATATTTTTTTTGGTGAAGTAATGATTCCGTCCGAAACTGCTAAATTCGGTTTAATCAGTGATATTGACGATACCATTATGCACACAGGCCTTACTTCCCGATTTAAATGGCAAGTTGCGAAGAATACTGTTTTTAAACGCGCCGAAAAAAGAATTCCGCTGGAAGGTGCAGCAGATTTTTATGAAAAGTTGAAAAATGGAAAATCGGGCAATGACCACAATCCAATTTTCTACGTAAGCCACGGTCCGTGGAATCTTTACAGATATTTGGAAGTATTCCTCGAGAAAAACAATTTTCCGAAAGGACCGATATTACTCCGTGATTTCGTGAATCCTTTCGCCAAAAAATACAAACCCGAAAAACCGCAAAAACAAAAGGAGATTATCAATATTTTGGAAACATATCCCAAATTGCCTTTCATTTTAATTGGCGATAGTGGCGAACACGACCCAGATATTTATATTGAAATCGCCGAAGCGCACCCTGAAAGAATTCTCGTTATTTATATGCGAAGCGTAAACCACGCCAAGAAAATGATTCGTGTAAAAGGGTTGTTAGAAAATTATGAAACCGTACCAGTATTATTGGTGGAGGATAGCGAAGCTGCAGTGGAGCACGCCAGAGAAATGGGTTTTATTTAAGCAAAACACTTAGTGTCCCCATGTGGTTTTCATATTGCCATTTTTTCAAGAGCTCACCAGTTTTAATTTAAAAACTCAAGCTCCAACCATTCTTCCCTATCTTAAAACTTGACTCTTGGCTCGTGACTCTTGGCTCTTGACTCTTGGCTCTTGACTCTTTTTGCTTCCCCACTCAACTTTTCACTTTAAAATACTCATAAGTTGCCAATTGCGATTGAGTCGCCTTCTCTGAATTTTTAACGTACTCGTTTTTTTGTTCGGCGTCAATAATTCGGGCTTTTACGTTGTCGGCCAATTCAATATCAATCAAATTACGTATTGTTTTTTTGTGTTCATCGTCAAGAATGGGAGCAACTACTTCTATTCTGTGACTCAGGTTTCGTGTCATCCAATCTGCACTTCCAATATAGATTTGTTCATCGCCCCCATTTCCGAAGATATAAACACGCCCGTGCTCCAAAAACCTGTCCACAATACTGGTGATGTAAATATTTTCGCTCTGTGCCTTAATCCCGGGAACCAAGGAACACATTCCTCTAATTAGCAATCGCACTTCAACCCCGGCGTTGCTGGCTTTATAAAGTTCCTTTATCATTCCTTCGTCCTGCAGGCTGTTCATTTTTAAAATAATCAACCCTTTTTTGCCCTCGTTGGAAAGTGATATTTCTTTTTCTACTAAAGCAGTAAACCGCTCACGAGTGGTAAAAGGAGAAACCAGCAGTTCTTTTGTTTTAGGAACAATCATATCGCGCTCCAAGACCATAAATACTTTTTTAAGGTCTTTGGTTATTTTTTTATGACACGTCATCAGCCCAAAATCTGTATAGAGTGTCGCCGTATTCTCATTGAAGTTTCC
>JBBQUI010000224.1:0-3601 GCA_038212575.1 Flavobacteriales bacterium | reverse complement strand
ACATTCATCACATCGCGGCTTGGGCCTACAGCTTTGTGGATGGTTAAAACCATTACGTCGCCGGTGCCTGAAGTTGCCAAAACATAATTGTTGCTAAAAACATTCTCGGTAGCAATTATTTTTGCCGCGCTGATGCTGTGTGTGGCTTCGTCATAAATTTTGTATCTCAGTTCCATACTGCCGAAAGCGCCTTCCGCATAAACCAGCATGGCCTTGTTGTCGCCAATACTTTTAATATAGGGGAAGCCGGCATCCAGATTATCGGTAACATCAGAAACGGCGATATCGCTGGACCAATCGTTGCCGTCAAAATACTTCATATAGATTTCCTCGTTAACCATATTTTCACGGAAATCATATCCCCATACCACCACCGGTAGGTTATCATCGGTGCTATACAAATCGTGGTGGCTGCTGGTGTGGTTTACCGTACCGCCAAGATCTGATATTTTTAGACCATCGCTCCAGATATCAGTAGCGGCATTGTAATAGGAATAGCCAATATAGTTGCGTACGTTTTCATTGGCCCAAACGTTGTAGATAACGTGTAGATCGCCATTGGGGGAACTTGTAATGGCACCATAATGATTGTTTTTTCCGCCAATCTCACCGCCTTTGTCCACAAAAATAGGAGTGGACCAATCCTGCCCTACCACTTTTTTGCGAAACATAATTTTTTGGAGATTGTTGGAGTGGTTGTCGCTATATACCACAAACACATTTCCTGTATTGCCAACAGCCATGCGCGAATCCCAAGAATCTTTGGTGGGGTTGTTTGAAACGTCATAGTCTGGATTGCTCCAGTCCAGTGCAAGCTCCATTGGCCCCACATTATTTTCCTGCGGAACGAATGGAACGGAATTGGGGCGCTGATAAAAAATCTTCCCATTTGGGTCGGTTTCATAAGTGCCATAGGTTTGGGAAAAGCACATTCCCATGGATAAAAGGGATGTGAAGAGGAGTAGTTTCATTTTCATACTAAAAGGGTTTAGGGATTAATTTTTTTATAAATATAGCGGATTTTAATTTATGAGTTAGGAGTTGTGGGTTGTGGGTTGGTGGTTGCTTGCACAAAAAAGGTTTAAGATTGACTAAAGAAACCTTCTTGGGTTAGGGCTCGCCCCTCTTCGATAAGCACCATTAAAAAAAATAAATGGCCCGTTAAGACACGGACCATTTATACAATTTATATTAGAGAAAATTAAACTACTCTTCTTCCTGCCAATTTTCACCTTTTCGGGTCGGATCTTGGTTGCGCTGGTTCTCTCCTGGATTTTGGTTATCCCAATTCGGGTTTTGTCCGGTTTGTTGCTGTTGCTCCCCATCTGGGCGCTGCTGCTGTTTTTGCGGATTGTTGTTTTGCTGTTGTTGCCACTGCTGCTCCTCCCGCTGGTTTTGTGGATTGTTTGTTTGGTTGGAATTCTGTTGGCTGTTACTTGGACGTTCCTGTCCTCTTTGCTGTTGATTTTTTTCTTGTGTGCTCATAACATTTTTTTTTAATTAATTTTTCTGTTCCATAAATTTAGAATAGGTTTATTAATTATCCATTTTATATAACAATTCCTTGGCAATCAATTTTCAAAATTTTAACTACAATAAATGTTTTGGTCCTTGTTTCAAATTTTGAATAGCATAAATCAGCTAATCAATTAAAATTGTCTATGATTCGGATTTATAGAGAACCATCAATATCAACATAGAGAAGTTGAGAACAAAAGATATTCCATTTGTAACCATGATAGGAATATCTTCTTTTAAGAATCCGTACACAACCCACAATCCTACCCCCAATATTAAAATGGAGAACATAATAGGGGACACATCCATCACCTTCTTGGTACGCCAAGACTTTATTAATTGGGGAACTACGGCTAGGGTGGTAAAAGTGCCCGCCAAAATTCCAATTAGAGTTTCTATTGTCATATTATTTCAATGTTACATCTTCCAATGACCATTTTTCAATCGTACTAGTTTTGTTTTCAGGAGTTGTTTCAAACCATTCCATCATAATCTTTCTTTATAAAAAAGCCCGTTAAAAACGGGTCTTCTCTTATTGTTTTATAATTAAAAGTTTAGATAGCTTTCTTGTTTAGGCGCTTTTCTGCCAAATCATTGAGCGTCTTGTCTGCATTGTATTCTTCATCCAAGGTTTTTTGAAGTTTTTTGGCAATATTTTTATGTCCCAATTCCTTCGCATAACGAACCGCTGTACCATATCCTGAAATTTCGTAGTGTTCCACTCTTTGCGCTTCAGCTATCATTCCGGCATGCATTACATCATCATCGTCAACTTCCTTTAAAAAGTCCTCAGCTTCCGTGATAAGTCCTTTCATAGCTTTACAGGTTTCTCCTTTTGCGTCTATTTCCAGCTCATCACAGATTTCTTTTATTCGGTTTTTGTGCTCTTTTGTCTCTTCAAGATGGTCCTCAAATGCTTTTTTTAGTTTTGTGTCCTTGGCTTTTTTGGCCATCTTCGGTAGAGCCTTTGTCAGTTGATCTTCCGCACTGTAAAGATCCTGCAATTGGTGCTCAAATAATGCTTCTAAATTTTTCATAGTTATATGTTTTTTTGTTTTGAATTTAAATTTATAAATACAAATGCACCTTCAAACTATATTTTAAAATTCTTTAACAAAATACTTTCGTCTGTGTTAGAAAATAAATGGATTGAGTTAATTTATAAGTGTTTGCAGACCTTCCAAATGCGAACCGCACTTTTGTGTTTTAGATTAATCTTTTGTTTCTGAAAGAAATTCCAGAACCAGACTTTAGATATCTTTCAAAATCGTAAGCCTTTTGTTTGTCTGCAAAAAGTGAGAGGTGTACAAGTGAAAGAGGAAGTTTGTCTTTTGTAAATGAAACTTCTCCTTTATTATGGGCAATAAGGCGGTTGTTGATATTGGCGGTATATCCCGTATAATACTTTCCATTGGCGCATTTAAGAATATACACGGCATAAGGTAATTCCATAATTTATAGTTTTATAATTATGGGGAGCTTTATAAAGTTAAGAAATTATTATTGATAAATATTGAAAAAAACACTCTCCTACGCTGAAGCTACGGAGAGCGAAGGAAAAGCTCTCCTTCGCTTTGCTGAAAACGCAAAGCTACGGAGAGCGAAGGCCCTATATAATTTATTTCATTATAGTGGATCCGCATCCACCGTCCGCGTGCGCCGAAGCTTTAGCGGAGGAGTAAGCCCTCAAGCGGAAACATTGTTAAGTTTACTAAATATAATAAGCCCTCCTTCGCTTTGCTTAAATACGCAAAGCTTCGGAGGGCGAAGGTGGAGCCGGAGGGATTCGAACCCTCGTCCAAACGCGCAATTATACTGCCTTCTACATGCTTAGTTTTCATTTAGGTTTTCGTGGGATTGCCGGTCGAAAACTACCAACGCACCCCTTATCTTTACTTGAGCTTCACCCTGCCATCAAAGCACTAACAGAGCTAGGTTTACTTTTACGAAGCCACTATATCAACCGCCGCAAACCAAGGCCGTTGAGTGACTTCCTGCTTGCCCACCTTGTGGGCCGAGGCACATCCTACTGTAATTCGGATTATGCAGCTAGGGCGTAGTTATTCTCGCCGTTTAAAAAGTG
>JBBQUI010000223.1:0-3604 GCA_038212575.1 Flavobacteriales bacterium | reverse complement strand
ATAATCACGCTTCCACCAACCTACGGAATGTATGGCGTTTTAGCAAATCTGAACAATATTGAAAATAGGGAAGTGCTGCTCGATTCAGATTTTCAGCCTGATTTGGACGAAATTTCAAGAACTACAGATACACGTACCAAGCTTTTGTTTATCTGCTCTCCCAATAATCCAACGGGTAATTTAATTACATCCAAAAAGATAACGAGCTTGCTCAACAATTTCAATGGTTTAGTGATTATTGATGAAGCTTATATCGATTTTGCAAACAAAGAAAGTTGGGTTGTAAAACTTGACGAATTCCCAAATTTAATTATTACCCAAACCCTTTCAAAAGCATACGGTTTGGCGGGAATTCGTCTAGGAATTTGTTATGCTTCCACAGAAATAATCTCGATTTTAAACAAAATTAAACCTCCGTACAACATCAATAAACTCACGCAGCAAAACGCAATTGAGCAACTTCAGAATACAACAAAGATTAAAAAAGATATTAGTTCTTTAAAAGAAGGTAAAGATAGTTTACTTAAAGCTTTAGTTCAAATATATTTTGTTGAAAAGGTATATCCAACAGATGCTAATTTTATACTTTTAAAGGTTGACAACGCTGAAAAACGCTACACACAGTTGTTGGAAAATGGCATCGTAGTGCGAAACAGAAGTTCGCAACCACTTTGTGAGAATACACTTCGCATAACGATTGGCACAACTTCAGAAAACAAAAAACTAATCACCACTCTAAAAACATTTAAATAATGAAGAAACGCGTACTGTTTATAGACCGTGACGGCACCATCATAAAAGAAACCGTGGATGAACAAATTGATGCTTTTGATAAAATGATTTTTTATCCTAAAGTGTTCACCTATCTCGGAAAAATCGCAAAGGAATTAGATTTTGAATTGGTTATGATAACCAACCAAGACGGTTTGGGAACGGACTCTTTTCCTGAAGTTACCTTTTGGCCTGTTCACAATTTTATAATGAAGGCTTTTGAAAACGAAGGTGTTGTTTTTAAAAATGTATTGATAGACAGAACATTTCCGCACGAAAACGCAGCTACTCGTAAACCGGGAACTGCGCTACTGCAGGAATATTTCTCAGCAGATTATGATCTTGAAAATTCATTTGTAATTGGGGATAGGTTGACGGACATCGAACTAGCGAAAAACCTTGGCTCCAAAGGAATTTTTATCAACGACAGTACCAATCTGGGTACGTCTGAAATTTCATTGAAAGCTGAAGAGCTTCAGTCATACATTGCTTTGGAAACCAACGACTGGCAACAAATTTATGAGTTTTTAAAATTGAATAAACGCCTTGCTGAACTCGACCGAAAAACAAATGAAACCGATATTTCAATAAAACTAAATCTTGATGGAACTGGAAAAAGCACTATCAGTACTGGGATTGCATTTTTTGATCATATGCTGGACCAATTAGCGCGGCACGGTCAAATGGACTTAGAAATCACCGTAAAAGGCGATTTGGAAGTGGATGAGCACCACACCATCGAAGACACGGCTATTGCTTTGGGTGAGGTTTTCAACAAAGCTTTAGGAGATAAATTAGGAATGGAGCGTTACGGCTTTTGTTTGCCAATGGACGACTGTTTGGCGCAGGTTGCCATTGACTTTGGTGGACGGAATTGGTTGGTTTGGGATGCAGATTTCAAACGTGAAATGATTGGCCAAATGCCTGCGGAAATGTTTTACCATTTCTTTAAAAGTTTTACCGATGGCGCAAAGGCAAACCTCAACATTAAAGCTGAAGGAACCAACGAGCATCACAAGATTGAAGCAATATTTAAGGCTTTTGCAAAGGCAATAAAAATGGCCGTAAAGCGCGATGCCGAAAAAATGATTTTGCCTTCTACTAAAGGAATGTTGTAAAGCCCCCTAACCCCCGAAGGGGGAATTATTATGGAAAATAAAACTGAAAAAATATTTGAAGTTGCTCCCCCTTCGGGGGCTGGGGGGCTTGTAATTATTAATTACGGCGCAGGGAATATTCAAAGTATCAAATTTGCTTTGAAACGACTGGGCGTGGAAGCTATTTTGACCGACAATGAAACTGAAATCCGAAATGCAGATAAGGTAATTTTTCCAGGTGTTGGCGAGGCGAGTAGCGCGATGCAAAAGTTGAAAGCTAGTGGACTGGACAAAGTCATCCCCACATTAAAACAACCCGTTTTGGGAATCTGTTTAGGAATGCAACTGCTTTGTAATTCTTCGGAAGAAGGAAATACCAAAGGTTTGGGGATTTTTGACGTAGCTGTAGTTCGATTTTCAAACCAAGTAAAAGTCCCGCAAATAGGCTGGAATCAAATCGCAAATCTGAAATCAGAACTATTCAAAAATATTAGTGAAAACGAGTTTATGTATTTGGTGCATAGTTACTACGCACCTTTATGTGCAGAAACTATTGCAACCAGCGAATACGGAATTCAATATTCATCGGCTTTACAAAAGGGCAATTTTTACGGAGTACAATTTCATCCAGAAAAAAGCAGCACCGCAGGAGAACAAATTTTAAAAAACTTTTTGAGTCTCAAATCTCAAATCTAACATCTCAAATCTAAACATGCGAATAATACCAGCAATAGACATCATCGACGGCAAATGCGTGCGTCTTTCAAAAGGCGATTACAGCACGAAAAAAATTTATAACGAGAACCCGCTAGAAATCGCCAAAAAGTTTGAAGCTCACGGAATCCAATACTTGCATTTGGTAGATTTGGACGGCGCCAAAAGTAAACACATTGTAAACCATAAGATTTTGGAAGAGATCGCCTCACAAACGTCTTTGAAAATTGATTTTGGAGGTGGTTTAAAAACGGACGAAGATTTAAAGATTGCCTTTGAATGCGGCGCAAACCAAATCACCGGTGGCAGCATAGCTGTTAAAAACCCAGAAATTTTTAAAAGCTGGTTGAAACGTTTCGGAAGCAAAAAAATAATTTTGGGTGCAGATGCCAAAGATGAAAAAGTTGCAATAAGCGGTTGGACTGAAGATTCAAATGAAGCCTTGATTCCCTTTATACAGAGATATGTTGAAGACGGCATTTGCTATGTAATCTGTACAGACATCAGTAAAGACGGAATGTTGCAAGGCCCTTCGTTTGATTTATATAAAAAAATTATTACCGAATGTCAGTCTGAGCGCAGTCGAAGACCTAATGAAAACGAAATCAAACTAATCGCCTCCGGTGGAATATCAACATTTGATGAACTCCCAAAACTCGCAGAAATAGGCTGCGAAGCAACAATAATAGGAAAAGCTATTTATGAAAATCGCATTTCATTAAAACAACTCGAAAATTACATACAAAATGCTTTGTAAGAGAATAATACCGTGCTTAGATATTAAAAACGGTCGCACTGTTAAGGGAATAAATTTCCTCGATTTACGCGACGCCGGCGATCCTGTGGAATTGGCAAAATTCTATTCAGAAAACGGCGCTGACGAACTGGTTTTTCTGGATATTTCAGCAACGGAAGAACGTAGAAAAACTTTGGCTGACTTGGTTTTAAAAGTGGCTGAAACTATCAACATTCCCTTTACAGTGGGTGGCGGGATTTCTTCAGTGGAAGATGTAGAAATTCTT
>JBBQUI010000222.1:0-3622 GCA_038212575.1 Flavobacteriales bacterium | reverse complement strand
TCGAAATCGAAAAAAGTTTGTGAAGGAATAAAAACCATAAATTATGAAAAGAAATATACTTACAAGTTTTGTTTTAGCATTGATTACAATTTCGCTTTATGCCCAAGACCCAAATATTCTTTGGCAGCGGACTATTGGGGGGAATGGTGAAGAATATTTTAAAAGCCTTGAAGAAACCTCAGACGGCGGAATGATAATAGGTGGATATTCAGATTCAAATATTTCTGGCGAAAAATCCGAGAATTCAAGAGGCGGAAATGATTATTGGATTTTGAAATTGGATAGTTCAGGAAATATTGAATGGCAACGAACAATTGGTGGAAATGGAGAAGATAAACTAGCCGCGATTCACCAAACTTCTGATGGAGGTTACATTGTTGGGGGATATTCAGATTCAGATATTTCAGGAGAAAAAACTGAAACTTCTCGCGGATTTACGGATTATTGGATACTAAAACTTAATTCAAACGGCGGTATTGAATGGCAAAAAACCATTGGAGGAAACAGTGGAGATTCTCTAATAGAAATACATCAAGCACCTGACGGTAATTATATATTAGCAGGGTCATCTTATTCCGATATTTCGGGAGAAAGAACTGAAAGTCGAATTGCCAATCGGGATGCCTGGGTTTTAGGGCTAGATATAAATGGAAATATTCTTTGGCAAGATGCATTTGGGATAAATAACGACGGTTTTGGTTTATATGATTTTCAGTTAACATCTGACAATGGTTATATTTTAGGAGGAAATTGGGGTATTAAAACTGCTTATTATTTATTTAAGGTTGGATTAGATGGAGTATTTCAGATCTTTGGCGGAAATGGGACGGAAAATTTTTTCGGTAAAGTAAGACAAGCCAGTGATGGTGGTTTTGTAATAAATGGCACCACAGATGATCAACCAAATTGGAATTATTTTGTATGGAAGGTAGATTCCGGGGGAGATACAATTTGGTTTAGAAATATTGACGGAGATCTCGGTGAGTTGGGCACTACAATTCTGGCATCCGAGGAAGGAGGATCGCTAGCCGGAGGTTTTTCAAATTCTTATCTTTCTGGAGATAAGACAGAAGACTCTATGGGCCTTGAAGATTATTGGGTTTTAAAATTAAATAATGTTGGATTAATTGAATGGCAAAATACTATTGGAGGAAGTGATGTGGACAAACTAACCAATACCAACCAAAATTCTGATGGCACCTATATTTTTGGAGGAAATTCAAAATCGAATGTTTCCGGAGATAAAAGTGAAAATTCCCGTGGTGGAAATGATTTTTGGATCCTAAAGCACAACTCGATTTTAAATGTTTTAGAAAACCCCTTCGCAACCGCAATAACCCTCTACCCCAACCCAGCAAAAAACACCCTGCAACTCAACACCCAAGATCAAACCATAGACCAAGTAAACATTTACACAATGTCTGGCAGTAAAGTTTTGCAACTGGATATTGACACCGTTTCCCCAACAGTGGATGTTTCCAGCTTGGCTTCGGGCGTTTATTACTTGCAGTTGTATTCTGGGAAAAATGTGGCTTTGAAAAAGTTTGTGAAAGAATAACTATTGAAATCGAAACTGAAATCGAAATCGAAACTGAAGTTTTAGTCTTACGCCATAAAACTTAAAGCGAAGCGGTCTTACATCTTTAATGAAATCTATATCTTTAAGAACAATTACCAAAGGATATGAGCAAACTGATTTCAAAAAAAAAACCCGCATACCCAATTACCGATGCGCTTTCAAAGTATCTTACCCGCCATGGGCGTAACATAAAAATTCCCATTTATTATGACGATTTGCTTCGTTTTCAGGGCTCGGTGAATATATATGACAAAAACGGGAACGATACGCTATGGGTAAGCGTTTATTATTCCGAATTTGAAACAGAGGAAATTAATTTCAGCCTAAAACGGATGTACTCCATCCTTCATTCCGACGGTACTGATACTATCCTGCCTTATCTCAACATTGACCAAATAGACTTTTGCACTTTTGGAAACTCAAAACCCTTCCGGGTAAAAGTCCGCAATATATTAAACGACAACTACATTTTTCTCTACATAAAAAAAGCCGATGCATCCCGAATCTATGGCCTAGAATTGGAACACCTTCTTTCGCCCAACCACATCAACTTTTTGGTGCATGGCAATACATTAATAGAGGAACATATTTCAGGAATTCCCGGAGACGATTTCATTGAAAACAACCTCGACACATGTTCTGATAGGGACAAAAAGGAAATCGCGAAAGAATTTGTGAAATTCAACGAACGCTGCTTTGTTCGTCTTTTGGGCGATATGCGCTCTTACAATTATGTAATGGTGCTGACCCACGATTTTGATCGTATTCAGTATAGAATCCGCGCCATAGATTTTGACCAGCAAAGTTATGAAGGCAATGCAAAGGTTTACAAACCGCAATTTCTGAAGGAAAATAACAAATTGGTAAAAATGACTATGGAATCGCTCCAAGAGGAATCCGTGGAGCAGTACAAAAATGAAGAACGCTCCCTGCTCGCAAAACGAGCAACCAGTGAAAATAAGAGGCTAACGGAACTCATGGAATGTATGCGGAACGACACCATCTCGCCACCAGAAAAAATAAAGGAACTAAAACTTGGGCTCTTAAATATTACCGGCGATCTAAATTTCAAAAAATCGAAAAATATGGGTGATATTTTACAAAGTGCTTTGGATTTTATTATCAGAAATTATAAAAATGAAAATCCGTATATTATTTCAGATAGATAATTTGTTGTTAAATATCGTTTTATACATACTGTGCGCGCATAGCATTTTCTATCTTTACTCATACAATGAGTTCTAAAGTATAAAAGTCTTCTTCCATGGAAATAAAAAAAGTGTTGGTTGCCAATCGTGGCGAAATAGCCATACGGGTCTTAAGAGCCTGTGCAGAAATAAATTTGAAAACTGTCGCCATTTTTACCTACGAAGACCGATACTCCCAGCACCGTTATAAAGCTGATGAATCCTACCAAATAGGCGAAAACAATCAACCTTTAAAACCCTATCTCGATGGCGATGCTATCATTGCCTTGGCCAAATCTAAAAACGTGGATGCCATCCATCCCGGATACGGGTTTTTATCTGAAAATTCTGAATTTGCCCGTAAATGTGCCAAAAACGGAATCATTTTTATTGGTCCAGACCCAAAAGTTATGGATGCCCTGGGAGATAAAATTAGTGCAAAAAAGATTGCCCAAAAATGCAATGTTCCCATTATAAAGAGTAATACTAAAAAACTTTCTTCTTTAAAAGTTGCACTTTCGGAAGCCGCTGTCATTGGTTATCCTTTAATGCTAAAAGCTGCCTCTGGAGGTGGTGGAAGAGGAATGCGCATAATTAGAACAGATGAAGATTTAAAAAACAATTTTGAGTCTGCAAAAAGTGAGTCTTTAAATGCTTTTGGAGATGATACTATGTTCCTTGAAAAATATGTTGAAAATCCAAAACACTTGGAGGTTCAGATTGTGGCCGATAACCATGGAAACATCCGCCATCTTTTTGAGCGGGACTGCTCTGTACAGAGAAGGCACCAAAAAGTAGTGGAGATTGCACCCTCGCACAATGTTTCAGAAAATGTAAAACAATCACTTTACAAATA
>JBBQUI010000221.1:0-3646 GCA_038212575.1 Flavobacteriales bacterium | reverse complement strand
GAAAGGTGTTATTCTGGAATCGTATGGCACTTCTATTTCCTTTGAAATATAAACCTTTGGTTCATCTGTGTCAATTTTTAGGGTCGAAATATTGAGTTCTTTATTTTTCTTTAAAATTTGAAGGGCTTCATCTGATGAAATCGATTTTCCTTCATAATAGAACAGAGCTCCTTTTTTTGCCATTTCTATCACGTGGTCTAATGGTGAAATTGGAGTAGGTGGTGGAGCAGGAACTTCAAGGTCATCTACCTCACCATATTTATCAAAATACTTTTTTTTGCCATCTTGCATATAATATCGATAGGTCTTTCCATTAATAGTTTCTTCTTTCATTGGAACTTCAATGATTTCCAGAGGTTTTTTGTTTGTTGATGGAGATTTTGGGGCGTCTGGCACAGGAGGTGGAGGTGGAAAATTCGGAAATGGTTCTGAATTTGCCTTCTGTTCTTGTGACATTCTTTTGTAGATGTCTTCTAATCTATTGACGTCTTTTTGTTTAAATATCCGTCGGTCTTCAGGATTTGAATTCACCTCTTTAATTAGTTTATTGTACCATTCAACTTCTGCTGGAGTGGCTTTTTGTTGTTTTCGCATGTTATCCTTGAATTCAACAACTACTTGGTCATTTTGATAAACCTTGGTAATATATTGTCCAGGTAGCACATCAGAAGCGTTTACTTGGTTGTTGCCATTTAGAGTCATTCCATTTTTGTCTACCAAATACCCTTTCTCGTTATAGTAACGTTTCGGAACGTAATAAACCACAAACAAGGTTTCGCCATTTACTTTAATAAAGCCCGTTGCTGGAGATGGTGGCGGCGGAAATTTTGAAAAATCAGGGTAAGGTTCTGCAACATTTTTTTGATCGACAGACATTTTTGTGTAAAGTTGTTCTAATCTTTCAACGTCCTTCTGCTTAACTATAAAAGATTTTGTTTCAATTTGATCATTACAGTGTTTTGCTATTTTATTGTATTCAGTAACTTCTTCTGGTGTTGCTTTTTGTTGAATTATTTTTTCTCTTACTCCAAAATCAACTTCTCCTTGAGAATCCACATAATTTTTCGAGTAAAGTTCTTGGAAGAATTCTGCATTTATATACTTTTCAACGTCATCAAATCTAATTGAAGATCCTCCATAAGACTTTATGATTTTCGCTATTTGAACAAAACTCTCAATGCCATTTAGGGTTAATTCTTCTGAATCCGACGAAATAATTACATTCACCAATTGCTCACGCTCCTTGAATGATAAGTCGGTATTAAATCTATTTAGTACGGTTTTGAAATTTTCTGGTGTAGTTTCAATATTATTTAAAATAATCTTTCCATTTTTCAAAATATTAATATTGATATCTTCAGCTATTATATAATCGTTGTCTTGAATTGTTTTTACTGAATTATCTGTATTAATTAGAAAAGCTTCTTTTACAACTTCTTTCCTCTCACTAAACCCATAAAGCGTCAGTGCGACCAATGGCAGAAGTAAAAAGCTACGTAAGCAAATTTTCTGTTTTGATGTGTGTGTTTTCATAACTGTAAATCGTTTTTTAATCATGCCTACGGCTTGACGGGTGGATGAATAATTGATGGCATTTGCCAATTTTGGTTCTGTAACATTTGATGAGAATGTCAATAATAATTGTTGGTAATTAGATGGTTCAAAACCTTGTTTTAATACAGCTTCGTCCGCCAAAAACTCATGATTCATTTTGATGGCTTGCTTCGTTAAGTAAATCAAAGGATTGAACCAAAATACAATCTGTAAAAGTTCTACCAAAAGCACATCAATACTGTGCTTTTGTTTGGCATGCGCTTCCTCGTGGATGAAAACTTCCTTTGGAATCTGCTGGGTTTCAAATTTGTTTTTGTTCAGAAAAATGTAGCTAAAAAATGTATGTGGCGTTGTTAAATCACGCAATAAAACATAGGCGAAATCTTGTGTTTTATGTTTTGGGTTTCGCCGTATTTTAAAGACAATTTTGGATAAATTAAAAAAGAATTTGATTCCAAAAAGCAATACGCCCAAGCCATATATGCTCCATAGGAAGATTGGCAGGTAATTGGTTGGCTCCTCAATAATTTCTGGTTGAATAATGAATTCCTGAAACGTCGGCGAGTTTTGGAACTGCGTAACATTCGCAACGAGGGGTTCGACATAAGTTGTAAAGGTTATAAGCGGAATAGATAATGCGATACAGATGGCTGCCAACAGATAGTAGCGTTTTAACTGGTGCATGTTTTCTCGTTCCAAAAACAATTTATAGAACACCATAAAAATGGCAAGACTTGCGCTGAATTTTAAAAGATATTCTAACATGTTTATTTATTTTTTATTTCGTTGTCGATGATGGCCTTTAAATCTTCCAGTTCTTCCTTAGTCAAATCGGTTTCCTTTGTAAAAAAGGATGCAAACTGGGATGCGCTATCGTTAAAAAAAGTTTTTATAAGTACGTTGACTTGCTTGGAGAAATAGTCCTTCTTCTTTACCAACGGGAAGTATTCACGCGAATTGCCAAATATAATATAGCCGACAAATTTTTTATCTGTCATCCGTTTCAACAGTGTGGCAACGGTCGTCGTTGCGGGTTTTGGTTCCGGATAGGCATCTAATAAATCCTTCATAAAGGCTTTCTCCAGTTTCCAAAGGTGATTCATCAATTCTTCTTCAGTTTTTGTCAATTGCATTGCTCTGCGTTTTTAGAATGTACTCTACAAATGTAGAACAAAAAATAATAACTTCCTAATGCCAGATCATTTTTTACCAATTTCTATAAAATTAGTTGCCACGAATACACGAATATTTTTGTATATCATTCGTGAATCCGTGGCAAATTTTTTTAAAACCTCACACCTCACACCTTTTTCAACTTTGCGACTTGGCGTCTCTGCGAGAAAAGCTATTTAGAAAGCTCCGTAAAATACTGATAAAACAAAGGAATCGTTTCAATCCCTTTCAGGTAATTCCAAACTCCAAAATGCTCGTTAGGCGAATGGATGGCATCACTATCTAGTCCAAATCCCATTAAAATAGTCTTGCTTTTTAATTCCTGTTCAAACAACGCCACAATCGGAATGCTTCCGCCACTGCGTTGCGGAATTGGGTCTATTCCAAAAGTGTCTTTGTAGGCCATTGCCGCCGCCTGATAGCCAATACTGTCGATAGGAGTGACGTAACCCTGTCCACCATGATGAGGTTTCACTTTGACGGTCACACCTTTTGGCGCGATACTTTCAAAATGCATTTTAAAGAGTTCCGTGATTTCTTCCCAATCTTGATTTGGCACCAAACGCATTGAAATTTTGGCAACCGCTTTACTCGCGATGACCGTTTTGGCTCCTTCGCCGGTGTAGCCACCCCAAATACCGTTCACATCAAGCGTTGGTCGGATGGAATTGCGTTCGTTGGTGGTATATCCTTTTTCGCCATAAACATCTTCAATGTGCAATGCTTTTTTATAGTTTTCCAATGAAAAAGGCGCTTCAGCCATCTGTTTTCTTTCTTCTTCAGATAGATTTTCGACCTTATCGTAAAATCCAGGAATCGTAATGTGGTTGTTTTCGTCGTGAAGTGAGGCAATCATTTTGCATAAAATGTTGATAGGATTTGCCACAGCACCTCCATATAATCCTGAATGTAAATCCCT
>JBBQUI010000220.1:0-3650 GCA_038212575.1 Flavobacteriales bacterium | reverse complement strand
TGGTTTTGAATGAGGTAGTTGCGCACACTGTTAGCTCGTTCTTTTGAAAGTGCAAGGTTAGCGTCATCACTGCCGTCAGCATCTGTGTGGCCCACTACTTTTAATTTTAAAGATGGAGTGCTTTTCAATGCTTCGGCTATATCTGCCAAAATTAAGTTGGAACCACTTTTTATTGTTGCGGAGCCTGAATTGAAAAGAATGGCATTTGTTGAAAAACTTCCATTTTCCATCAAATCTTTCAACACTTGACTTCGTTCATCGCTAGCGGTTTCTGCAATAACCAAATTTGAAATGTAGAAATATGCTTCGGCAGTTTCTGTCCAGCCGCTTGTTATTGAAGTGAAGTATAGCGATTTTCTATATTCAGGTTTGAATTGAGTGGGCAAATCCACCATTTTTTTTCCGTCCATAAACAGTCGAATACGTTTTCCGTTTACTTCAAAAGCCATTTTTATTGGTGTATTTAAAGGCGCTTTGTAGGCTACTTTTTGCTTGTCATACCCCAAATCTTTGGCAGCATAGCTAAGCTCATAATAGCCGTTGCCCATTTCAGCAGACATAATATCAAACGTTATGGAATTTGGGCTTGAAAGCAAGTTGTCCATATCTTCTGGTTTGGGGCCAAAACCAATGCCCGGCCTACGATAGGGGTGTTCAGCTGGCAAAATAAGATCAAACTCAACCGTGAAATTTTCAGGCAAAGCCTTGTTGAGTTCCACACTGGTAACACTTCCCGCAGTTATTTTAAAAAACTTGCTGTCAAAACCTTTCAGTTTTTTTACTTCGCCGCCTTTGGTTGTATTCCATTTTGCTGGAAAATCGCCAATGGCATCTTTTTCAAAATTTTCGTTGAAAATGATTCGGTTTCCTCTTTTAAAGCCAACTTGGTTTTCTCCTTCTTCCTCAAGGCTGCCCACGGTCTGTTTTGTGCTGGAAGATTTTGGGTTATCTTCCACTGGATCTCCCCCAATTATATTTCCGTTGGAGCTTTTTTTGTTCTTTTTCTTCTTTTCTTTTTTGCTTTTATCTTTCGGAGCATCTACTACAGTGTCCAAAACTCTGTCGGTACTTTTTTCTGCTTCGCGTTCCACTCTGCGTTCCACGGTTCTTTCTACAGCATCGGCGGCTCTGTTGCCAAGTTTGTCGAGGAACTGTGCGTTTGTGAAACCCGTTGCGAAAAGGGCAATTAAAATTGAGATGTTTCGTAGTGTTTTCATAAATAATTATTTTTGAGATAATATGAGACATTCATATTACATCGATTCATTTTTTCAATGTCGTTTTAATAAAACTCACTTTTTTGATTATTTGGTTATTGTTCATGATTGTCAAAATATAGCGGCCATCTTGAAGGTGGTTTATTTTCAATAATATTTTTTCTGCCATTATAACCTCAATTTTTCCCGTGTATATTTTTTTCTTCTTCTTCATAACAGGGGAGTGTAATGGACATGGCTTTTTAAAGTATTTAGGTGGTTAATGTTTTAAAAGCCGTCCTTTTAGAAAATGGCTCCAGGACGGCTCGATTAATTAACTAAAACTATTCTTTGATCAATTGGAGAGTCTGAGCTCCACTGTCTGTCTTTACCTTTGTAAGGTATGTTCCGCTGGAAAGGGAGGAAACATCCATCTGCACGTTATTTGCGTTGTCATCCAGGCGCAGTATTTCTTGCCCCAGCATGTTATAGATTGTAACATTTTCAATACTTTGGGAAGCTTTAAAATTTACAATCTCGTCTGCTGGATTAGGGAACATGGAAATACTTACATTTGCTTGGTTTTCATCTACCCCAAGAATTTCCCTCTCTGCTACTATTATATCAAAAGCAACGTTTTCAGGGAAGGCGATACTCGTATCTTCAGTATATATTGCCCAATTGCTACCGTTGTACCAAACACCTAAAACCGCATTCAGGTAAACTTCGCCACTCGGGCCGTTAACCCCCCAATAATGGCTCATGACGAAAGTGGCGTCTGGATTACCATTCAGTGCCGGAGCATCTATAATGGTCCAGTTACTTACAATATTTGAAGCTGCGGAAATATGCTCTATTTGTGTTGATCCTGTGCCACCCTCTACCAATACTTTAAAGCCAGCACCGTCGGGCACCGCTGTAAAGCCTTCATCAAACAGCCTTCTAAAATCGCCAAAATAGTATTGTCCGTAGTTACCTGTGTTGTAAACAGCGTTGGGATTATAATAATGGCAGAATGCTAAGAAGGGCCCTGGATCCAACCCGTTAACGAGTGCATTATCCATATTGGTTATATGGCCAGAAGTATTGGCCGGGGTGGCCACATGGATAAAAACATCGTTGGGGTCACTCGCTATGTAAATATTGAAACTGGCTCCGACAACCATGTCAGATAAATCTTCATTGTAAATGGTCCATTGGCTTCCATTGTACCATAGACCCGAAACGTTGTTATTGAAAACGCCGCCGCCGCCATTTGGGTTAAAATTATTCACATAAACTATTGGTGCATCTGGGTTACCATTAAGATCTGGATGGTCAATATATGTAATGTGACCGGAAGTATTAGCCACCGTGGCAGTTTGTACATAAATTTTGTCCTGCGCTATACTTGTCATACAGAAAAGCAGTAGCATGAATGTAATAATTGTTTTCATAATTTTTTATTATTTAAAGAGTTGGACATTATTGTCAATCCAAAACTACCATAACAACTTATGGGGCACTTGGACGTATGTATCAAATGATAGGACGAATGTAACAACTCAGTGCTTAGAGTTAATGGGGGGTAAAAGAATCGGATTTATTTGGATGCGTATTCACTTGGAGCACATCCAAACTCCTGTTTGAAGCATCGTGAAAAATAGGAAGGATCGTTGAAACCAACGGCATAACCTACTTCGGAAATAGGCATTTTCTTTTCGCGAATTATTCTTGCTGCAATTTTTAAACGTTGTGTTCTCAAAAACTCTGATGCAGACTGCCCTGTAAGTGCTTTCAGTTTTCGGTGAAGTTGCATGCGGCTAACTGCCATTTCGCTTCCAAAGTCTTCAATGCTGAAATTTGAATTGGTAATGTTTTCGTCCAATACTTTTTGAAGACGTTCCAAAAATTGCTCTTCGGCAGAAGAAATTAAAACATCCTTTGGCATCAAAACTACTTCCTGTGCGAAACGTTTTTGCAGTTTTCTACGGTTTTCGATGAGATTTTCTGCCGTCGCTTTCAGCAGCTGGCTGTTGAAAGGTTTAGTTACATAGGCATCTGCGCCAATGCCCATCCCTTCCAATTTGGAAGTGATCTGCGTTTTTGCGGTTAGCAGAATCACGGGAATGTGTGAGGTTAGTTGATGCTCTTTTAAAAGTTTCGTAAAGGTAAAACCATCTTCCTCTGGCATCATCACATCACTAATAACAATATCTGGTATATATTCTATCGCCATTTCAAAACCTTCTTTTCCGTTGTTTGCGGTATGAACAATATAGGTGTTCTCAAAAATGGAACTTACGTAATCTCGAATATCTTTGTTGTCGTCTATTACTAAAATCACTGGGGCATCCTCGGGCAAGATGATTTCTTTTTCAATAAATTTTTCGACAAACGGAAGTGTTGCCATACTTTCCTTTTCGGAGCTTTCGTAAAAAATCTGGTTTTCATCAAAAGCGTTTTTGTTCACAG
>JBBQUI010000219.1:0-3718 GCA_038212575.1 Flavobacteriales bacterium | reverse complement strand
TATATTCTGGATGTGCTATTATTTGTGAAGAAATTGATTTTTCGAATTAATCATTATTCGTTAGGCATTATTCATTCTAAAAGAGAACTCCTTTGCTGAAGCTTCAGAGTTCGAAGGCAAAGATACACGTTTTTAAATTTTAAGTATTTCTGAATCGTCTATCTTTAAAGTAAAAAATGCTACTTCAAGTCTCCTATAACGACAAAGAAATAACCCGAAAAATAGATGCCGAACTCGGCAAACCTTTCACTTTACGTGAACGTTTCAAAATGCGTGGCATAGGTTCGCCTAAATTAATTCTTACCGAAACAAGCATACAAATTAGTAATTTGATGAATTTGGACAACAACCGAAACGTTTGCAATATCGAGATGAGACCCAATGGCATTATTGTGGGTTTCCGAAGTAAATTGAATTCTTATGCGCTAATAATTCCGTATTATAAATTGGTGCTTTATAAAGGGAAAGCGGAAGAATATTCTATTTATAAAGACGATTATTTTTTCAAAATTAAAGCGAGGGCGAAAGATAAGTCTGTTCATAGTTTTATGAAGAAATTGATGGGAGCAAAAAATGCCGCTACTCTCGACCGTTTGGAAGATCTTTAGCGCAACACAATTGTAAACTTAAATTAACTTTTCAGTAAACTTCAAATAGAAAAACCGTACGTCCTTTGCCCAAAAAACTATGGACATTTTTTTATATGTTTTTGCGGCACTATTTTCAGTAATAAATCCTTTGGGAACTGTACCAGTATTTGTAGGTTTAACAAGTGATGAAAGCCCACAGGAGCGAAACAAAACTTCACTTTTGACCACGATAAATGTGATCGTTATTTTAATCATTTCTTTCTTCGCTGGAACGTATTTATTGGCTTTCTTCGGAATAAGTTTGAATGCATTGCGGATTGCGGGCGGAATGATAATCGTTACTTCGGGGTTTGCACTTTTGACGGGAACTTTTTCCAAACACAAAGGGATGAAGAACAAACGGGTTCAAAAAGATTTGGATAAACGCGAAAAATTTTCGCTGACACCGCTCGCCATCCCTATGCTTGCAGGGCCTGGCTCTATTTCATTATTGATTACCTTTAACCAGAAATACCAAGGTTCGAATGATATTATATTGGTTGTTTTGGCAGTATTAGCAGTTGGTTTGGCAACTTTTATTATTTTGAGAAGCTCTCATTACATAAGTAAATTTTTGGGTGCTTCGGGCATTAACGCTATTTCACGAATTGTTGGATTTATAGTAATTTCCATCGGCGTCGAATACATCAGCGCAGCTGTAATTTCTATTTTCAAAACAATAAATCTTTAAAAATCAGCGACGGTTTTTAAGCAGCGCGCCAGCTATCAGCGCCAAAACCCCAATGCCAATCATCCCTAAGGTTTGATTGCTTAAACCTTCTTTGGCATTAACTTCCAAGGGACCAATATCCAAAACTTGCTGGGGCACGAAAGCGTTATAAAGCCCAAAAACAATTAGAACTACTCCTACAATTAGCAATACAATTTTTAAGATTTTCATAAATTTTGGTTTTTTGGTTGAAGTCTTAAAGATAGCATTTTGATAAATACACCAGCCCATAACTTAACGGGTTTTTAACTGCCGTTTAGTTATTATAAATTATCTTTAAACAAAATCTTTGCAATTGAAAATTCTACTTACAGGTGCCAATGGATATATTGGGATGCGTTTGCTTCCCCAGCTTTTAGAGAACGGACATGAAATAATCTGTGCGGTTCGTGATAAGGACAGGCTTCCGTTGGATCCAGAAACCATAAAAAAGATAACCGTATTTGAGGTTGATTTTGCGGAAGAAGTGAACACCGAATCTTTTCCGAAAGATATAGATGCTGCGTATTATTTGATTCATTCCATGAGCGGTGGCGACAATAATTTTGATGAAATTGAAGCGCGCGCAGCAGAAAATTTCAATGAATATATGGCGGTAACATCTGTGAAGCAGGTTATATATTTAAGCGGAATTGTTAATGAAGAACAGCTTTCCAAACACTTGGCTTCAAGAAAAAAGGTGGAAGATATTTTATTCAAAGGAAATTATCATTTAACAGCATTACGAGCCGGAATCGTTGTGGGCAGCGGTAGTTCTTCTTTTGAGATAATCAGGGATTTATGTGAAAAACTGCCAGTAATGGTAGCGCCAAAATGGTTGAAAACCAAGATTCAGCCCATAGCTATTAGAGACGTGATTGCCTTTCTTTACGGGGTTTTGAACAATGAGAAATGTTTCGATCAATCATTCGATATTGGTGGCCCCGACGTTTTAACGTATAAAGAAATGCTGTTGAAATATTCCAAAATTCGGGGATTGAAACTTTGGATAATTTCTGTTCCTATTATGTCTCCTCGGCTATCTTCTTATTGGTTGTATTTTGTAACCTCAACTTCCTATAAACTTGCCGTAAACCTTGTGGAGAGTATGAAAATGGAAGTTGTTGCCAGTGACAATAAACTGCAGGAAATTTTAAATATTCAACCCATTTCTTATGAAGAAGCCATTAAATTGGCTTTTATTAAAATTGAGCAAAATCTAGTGATTTCAAGTTGGAAAGATTCTTTGGTGGCAGGCAGAATTTCGAATTTGAAAGAATACATTCAAGTGCCAACATTCGGATGTTTGAAAGACAGAAAAGTGGTGCAAATTGACAATCCCGAAAAAGTTTTGGACAACATTTGGGCCATTGGAGGAAGTCGTGGATGGTATTATGGAAATTCACTTTGGAAAATTCGCGGTTTTATGGATAAAATGGCTGGTGGGGTTGGGTTGCGTCGCGGTAGAACCCACCCAAATCAAATTTACACGGGTGACGTATTGGATTTTTGGCGTGTACTTTATGCAGACAGGGAAAGTAAACGGCTCTTACTTTTTGCTGAAATGAAATTGCCGGGCGAAGCTTGGCTGGAATTCTGCATCAACGATAAAAATGAATTGATACAGACTGCCACTTTTAGACCCAAAGGTTTATGGGGAAGATTGTATTGGTATTTGATGCTTCCCTTCCACTACTTCATCTTTGGAGGAATGATTCGGAATATTACGAAGAAAGATGTTTTGGCGTAATGTGAGGTTGGAAGTTGGAAGTTGGAAGTTGGAAGTTGGAAGTTGGAAGTTGGAAGTTGGAAGTTGGAAGTTGGAAGTTGGAAGTTGGAAGTTGGAAGTTGGAAGTTGGAAGTTGGAAGTTGGAAAAAAATAAAATATCCATTCAATTGACAACCAACATTTAACAATAAATTTTATCATCAAACAAAGCAAAGTCCCTTTTTGGGATTTAGGGGCTCATTCCTTCGGAAGAAAGACCTCGGCCATCATACAGCGGGCGCTTCCGCCACCACATGTTTCAATAGTTGTAAGATCGCTGCTCAGTATTTCGCAATGTTTTTCGATGGCTGCAATTTGTTCTTTGTTTAGGCTATTATGAGCCGCAGCGCTCATGACCAAATATTTTTTGTCCTTTCCTTGCAGTTGGAGCATATTGCCTGCAAAGTGATGCATTTGTGCTTCGGTTATCTTAATAATTTCCTTTCCATCTTTTTTTAGATGCTGAACCACGTTTTTCTTTTCTGAGGAATCATCAATTGAATCAAGACAAATCACACAAAATTCTTCCGCAAGACACATCATTACATTTGTGTGATAGATGGGCAAACGTTTGCCGTCCACGGTTTGGTTTGCGGTAAAGATTATTGGTAA
>JBBQUI010000218.1:0-3821 GCA_038212575.1 Flavobacteriales bacterium | reverse complement strand
TTGAAAGTCGTGGTATGTATAAAGCCTGGAACGGAATGTACAAAGGCAACCCCCTGCCGATGGATACTTATTATTATATTATTGAACCCGGCAATGGCAGGGAGCCCGCTACGGGATATGTAACTATCATCCGGTAATTTTTTTCCGCCAAGTTTAGTGTCTTGTGATTAGTTGTTAATCATTAAGCCTGTTTTCTACATCCATTCGCTCATGTAAAATCCTGATTATCTCAATTTTATCATTTAGCACTCTATAAAAAATGAGATGAGATTTGACTTTTGAAGTCCGGTAACCTTTTCGAACATGCTCCATAGATTTTCCGGCATTAATATTCTTACAGATGTAATTGATCTCATCAAATATCAGGTTGTAATAGCGGTCTGCTTGCTCTACAGACCATTTTTTAACCGTATAAAGCCAGATTTCTTCCAGGTCTGAAACAGCCTTTTTACTAATCACAAATGGAAGTGCTTTCATAAAAACCTGCTGTGCAGCTTCTTTAAATTAGCTTTTGGATCAAAATTCTTTTCCATCGTGCTTTTCTCACCCTGGGAGAGTGCTTTGTTAAGCTGTTTCATTTTCAATTCTTCTGCTTCTAAAAGCCTGAGAGCAGTTCTGATCACTTCACTTGCTGAGTTGTATTTGCCGGATGAAATTTTAGTAGAAATGAATTCCTCAAAGTGTTCGCCTAACAAAATTGATGTATTGCGTGCCATATAATTTGCTTTATATAAAAGTACCAATAATTGGTATCAGCTCCAAAAAATATTTTTCTTCCTTAACTGGCGCAGATAGGGATTTTTCAGTGGTAAAAAACAACAATTTATATCAACCAAATTATTGTTCAGCAAAACCATAAAAAAAGGCAAAATTTATTTGGTTTTTTATATAGTTCATGTTGTACGCAGGATTAATGTTCTTCATAATGACCACTAATGCCATGTAGATTTGTTTAGACAACCTATTTCAGGACGAGACAACCTGCAGCAGAAGTTAACAAGCCCTGCTATAGCCAAACCCAATGTAAGCTGCTTTGCTTTTACCATCAAACTAATTGTATTTATTTTTTTGAAGTAGTTTGTAGAAAACTCAATATAGCTATTCCCATTTTCTGAGGATGTGTTACCCAATAATCATGAGTACCTTCATCCAAATGGTATTTTTGAGCGTTAGGTAAAACACTTTTCAATTCTTTATTCGTCAGTTGCAACATGGGTAAAGTCTGCCCACCGGAAAGAAGAAGCGTAGGTACTTTAATGTCTTTAAGATATTCTTTCTTAAAATTTAGGAAAGCCTCACGAGAATATGCAATAGAATACCATTCTGGAATATTTGCGATAAACTGAGTTTTAACTTCTGGGGGTAACTTGTCTAAAATGTCTTCACCTGCAAAATAAATCAATGTGTGTTTTAATACAGCCAATGTGTCTTTAATTACAAAAGCTTGTTTAACGGGTTTCCATAATTCAGCATAAAAATTATCGTAAAGAATTTTACCGCCTGCTATATCAGGCAGCCAACTAATTAATGCCGGCTCTGAAAGTGTTAATGAGCGAACCAACTCAGGATGTTTCTTTATTAAAAAAAGTGAAATAAGTCCTCCAAATGAATGCCCTACTAAATGGACCGGTCCTAATTTTAGTCGTTTAATTAATGCAGCCAAATCTTCAGCTTCTGATTTTGCTGAAAATTCCTTTACTTCTTTCGTATTCTGATTGGGGTAATTAAATCTTCTACTGTAAGTAATGATGCGATAATTTTTTGAAAAGGTATCAATTTGTGCGTCAAAAGTGCGGTAATCTTCTAACCCGCCATGTATAAAGACAATTGGTTCGCCACTGCCTTTATCTTTATAGTTAAATACCGCTCCATTAGCTTTAATTTGTTTTAACTGACTCAATACTGGCGTAGAAAAGCCAATTAAAAATACTAACAAGAAATAGTTTGATTTCATTCTTAATTATTTAGAGTTAACTTTCTTTTAGAGTGCTTCGGTCGCATTGCAGCTTACGATAGGGCTTTGCGATGTTGGGAATTTGAAATTCTTCCGCCGGAACCGCTGCCTGGCTTTTTGATAAAGATAAATATTAAGAACTAAAGTTTGGCTTTGTTCGTCAAGCCCCGAACCGAAGTACAATAGAATTACCGCTGCTGATTGTTTCAATGTCGAGCCCAACTATTGGCAATACCAATGTTAGCGGCTGGCTATTGAGAATTTAGTTTTTTTAATTGAAGGCAACCAAGAAATAAAGAATTCAACAATTAAAACAGGAAGCACCCAACTCATCCATTCATATGTTGCATCTCTCACATCCTCATTTTTTATAAAGGATAAAAAATTATGCTTATCAACAAGGTCGGATAAAATGCGAAGAAATACGAAAGATAATGTCAAGGTATAGCTACGGATCATAAACAAACGATGCGCTTGAATATTCTTTCTTTTTATAGTAATCCACGCGGCCGCTGTCATGAATAACCACAACACAGCAAGAATTAGTGTCGGAACTACAGAGCCCGAATATGGCTGAGTAATACCAAGATATAGTGCTGAAAAACCTCCTAAAAGGCATCCGATAATGTATACTTTTCCTAAAGACCTATGCCATTTAATATAATGTTTACGAAACCACGTCCAAAATTGAAACGGGCCTGTTATAAGAGGTATTACTGCAGTAGCCACGTGAGATACAAACCAAAATTGTTTATTCCAAAATGTTGGGCCTATGCCTTCTCTGACAAACCTGTAATTTATTGCACGATAAAGGTAGTAGGAGCTAAATAAAATTATTATTGTCCAAAATATTCTGATTACTATTTTCTTTTTATCCTTCATGTCATTATGCTTGCCGCTAACGTTGAGGCTTGGCGAAGTACGGGAATAGAAGCTGGTCAAGCCCGGAACAAATGCTGATTGAAAAACTTTTGATGAAGATAACAACAAAAAGCTAAATTACTAATGTCCAGCCAGAACAAAAGATGCCACGTTGCTGCTGCTGAAGATTACAAGGTCAAGCCCCAGAATAGGCAAGTACCATTTAATATTGAAGTTGTTGTCCCAATTAGAATAATTAGCAATTAAAACTTCAGCATTTTCGAAATCGGTTTTTGTCGGCTTTGTTGGTTGATTTATTCTCGTTGTCACAAGAAGGGTGTGTCCATACTCTGTATCTTTTATTGCTTCTAAAACAACTGCTCCACCATAATTTCCATTTGCAAGTTTAAATGTCAAGCAGTCGCCTTTCTCAAAAGGCGGCTGCTTGATTACTTTCTTTTTTCTCGATTTTGCCTTGGGTCTTTCAGTTTGTAAATCAGCCAAAAATTTGTCAAGAACAACCTTTCTTTTTTTAATATCCTTTTCGACAGCATCAAGTCGTCGCCAAACTTCCAAGTCTAAACCTGTTTCAATTATTTCTTTTACTTTTTCTAAAATTTCAGTGTCAAGTTGCTTGCATTCCCATTGTGCTTTTGCTAAAGCAAACCAAAAGTTGTTACTGTCATCAGGTTCATTGATGGTCTCTTGATTGTCGGCGATTAACTTTTTTGAAATGTCTTCTACAGACTGTCCGTCATTATAGAGGTCGAAAAATTCATCGTAAATGTCTGCGTAAGTGTCGTTAGATGATATTGCAGTTCCCCATGCTCCCATAGTTTGGTGGTGTCGGTTTAGAGTTGCCTATAACGGGAGTTTGTGAAAAAACTCCTCTTGTTTCCCAAATATACACACAATGTTAATAGAGACAAAAGCTGCATACAATTTGCTTAAAATCATGCATGAATTATATAACAGGAACCAGCCGCCACCAAACATACTTTGCCAC
>JBBQUI010000217.1:0-3864 GCA_038212575.1 Flavobacteriales bacterium | reverse complement strand
GGATGATTTTGTGGAAGACCTAAAAAAGAAAGGCTATCTACGCGAAGAAATAAAGATGGATGGTACAAGCGGTTTGGCCATTACCGAAAAAACCGAAAGAGCACTTCGGAAGAGAGCTTTGGAACAGATCTTCGGAAAACTGCGCAAAAGCGGCGTCGGAAATCATCGTACAAAACAAACTGGAACAGGAGATGAGCAAGCGGGAGAATTCCGTGATTATCGTTTTGGCGATTCGCTGGAACAAATCTCAATGACGGAGAGTTTTAAAAATGCACAGATAAATCACGGTTTGGGAGATTTTACACTCTCTGAAAACGATTTAGTGGTTGAAGAAACAATGTACAAAACCCAGATGAGCACTGTGCTAATGATAGACATCAGCCATAGTATGATTCTTTACGGTGAAGACCGTATAACGCCCGCAAAAAAAGTAGCAATGGCGCTTTCGGAATTTATTACAACCCGTTATCCAAAAGACACGTTGGATATTTTGGTTTTCGGAAACGATGCTTGGCCTATAGAAATTAAAGATTTACCTTATTTAAATGTAGGGCCGTATCACACAAATACCGTTGCCGGATTGCAATTGGCAATGGATTTACTCCGAAGAAAACGGAACACAAACAAACAAATTTTTATGATAACCGATGGAAAACCAAGTTGTGTAAGGCTTCCGGATGGACGGTATTATAAAAATAGCAATGGTTTAGACAGTTATATTGTAAACAAATGTTATTCAATGGCTTCGCAAGCAAGGAAACTTCATATCCCAATCACAACTTTTATGATAGCTGAAGATCCTTATTTAATGCAGTTTATTGAACACTTTACGGCAGCAAACCAAGGCAAGGCTTTTTATACAGGTCTAAAAGGTTTGGGGGAAATGATTTTTAGTGATTATGAAACAAATAGAAAGAAACGAATTAGATAAATGATGAAAATAGAAAAAATCAAAACCTTCGGCGAACTCAAAAAAGCGGGTTACCAACCGAAGTCAATAAAGGAAGAATTACGCCGCAATCTGCTTCAAAAAATAATGAAGAAGGAAACACCTTTTGTTGGCATTCACGGTTATGAACTTACCGTGATTCCAGAATTGGAACGTGCCATTCTTTCTAAACACAACATCAACCTTTTGGGTCTTCGTGGACAGGCAAAAACCCGATTGGCACGACAAATGGTTGGGCTTTTGGATGAATATATTCCCGTGGTGGAAGGCAGCGAAATAAACGACGATCCTTTCAGCCCAATTTCCCGCTTTGCAAAAAGCTTGATACACGAAAAAGGTGATGATACACCTATAAGTTGGCTGCATCGGGACGATCGTTTTTCTGAAAAACTTGCGACGCCAGACGTTACGGTTGCTGATATTATTGGCGACGTTGACCCAATAAAAGCGGCAAATTTAAAACTGACGTATGCAGATGATCGCGTAATTCATTTTGGAATGATCCCTCGAAGCAATCGTTGCATATTTGTAATTAATGAATTGCCAGATTTACAGCCACGTATTCAAGTTGCGCTTTTCAATATTTTGCAAGAAGGTGATATTCAGATTCGTGGTTTTGCAGTACGCTTGCCTTTGGATATTCAATTTGTTTTCACCGCAAACCCTGAAGATTACACAAACCGCGGTAGTATTGTAACCCCGTTGAAAGATAGAATTGGTTCCCAGATTTTAACGCATTATCCCGAAGATATTAAAACGGCAAAAACCATTACGGAACAGGAAACTGCCGAAGCAATAAAAGCAAAATCTAACATTTACGTGCCCGAATTGGCAAAAGATATCTTGGAACAAATAAGTTTTGAAGCACGCGAAAACGATTTTATTGATGCTAAAAGCGGAGTGAGCGCACGTTTGAGTATTACTGCTTTTGAAAATCTTTTAAGCACCGCGGAAAGACGTGCTTTGCATAATGGAGAAGAAAAAGCCACAGTTAGGTTAGGCGATTTTATTGGCGTAATCCCATCAATCACTGGAAAAATTGAATTGGTTTATGAAGGTGAGCAGGAAGGCGTTTCACAAGTTGCACAGCAATTGATTGTTGATGCGGTGAATACTACTTTTAAAGAACGGTTTCCAAAAATTGAAAAGCTTACCAAGCAGGGCGATGCCGATCCATATACTGAAATTGTATCGTGGTTTTTTGAGGAAAATGATTTTGAATTACTCGATTCCTATTCGGATGAAGAATATAAAAATGAATTGGACAGAATTATTCCGCTTCAGCAATTGATAGAAAAATACCAGCCGGAAACTTCAAAGAAGGACAGTTATTTTTTAAAAGAATTAATTCTTTGGGCATTGGCCGAAAACAAAAAACTGAGCAAATTCAATTTAGGGAATGGATTGCATTTTAAGGATTTATACGGAAGCTATATCAGCGGACTTTAAAAATTTAAGCACAGAAAAACCGCCAGTTTTATTTAAAGCGGGCGGTTTTTTCTTTTTTAAAGGATATTAAATATTTGGAATCACCAATTCATCGCCCGGATGGATAAGATCTGCTGATTTCAATTTTCCTCTGTTCGCTTCAAAAATATTGTTGTACTTATTAGGGTCTTTATAATATTGCTTTGAAATTTTGCTTAAGGTTTCTCCACTTTTAACTGTATGGTGTGCATAAACAGAGGAATCCTCAACTTTAATATCTGCCATAATATCTGTAGGATTTTCACCTCCAACTCTTTTTATTTCGTCCCACAAAAGGTTTTTTTCATAAGGAGTTTTTGCAGTTCCCCAAACTTTAAGTTGGCCGTTTTCTTCTTTTACTTCTCTATTTTGGATGTTTAGTTTTTCTCCTAAATCCAATACACTTTGGTATTTTGACTTTATCATTTTTATAATTCTTTAAAAGTTAATTCATTAAAGATAAGAATTACAGAAAATTTAATTTTCGAATTTGCAAAATTTTGGGAGTTAGTAGAATTATTTAAGATATATTTTGAAAATAGTTAAAAGTTTAACGAAAAATTAATCAGAATTAATAAATAATTCGCTGCACTTCGAATATCTTTGCGGCAAACATTTAAATCAACGATAACTATTATGAAACTAAAAACAATTGTAATGTCTCTAGCAGTAGTAGCAATGCTTTTTGCAAGCTGTGAAGACTCTAAAAAGAAAGAAGCTGAGGAACAAGCACAAGCTGAAGAAATGCGCATGGAACGCGAAAAAGATTCTTTAATGAAAGTTGAAGAAATGAATTCAGCCAATATGGCCGAAATGGAAGCTAATTCAATTGCTGCAAAAGCAATGGGTAATTCAGACCTTTCTACATTGGTAAGTGCCCTTCAAGCAGCTGATATGGCTCAAACTTTGAAAGGTGAAGGCGAATACACCGTTTTTGCTCCAACAAATGAAGCTTTCAGCAAAGTGTCTAAAGCAACAATGGATAATTTAATGAAGCCAGAGAACAAAACTCAACTTCAAAAAGTACTTCAATATCACGTTCTTCAAGGTAAAATGAATTCTGGCGACGTTGTAGCAAAAATAAAAGCTGCTAACAACAAGCTTGATGTAACAACAATGAACGGAGAAACTTTAACCTTATCTGAAAAAGGTGGTAAAGTGATGATAAAAGATGCTAAAGGAAATATGGCCACTGTAACAAGTGCCGATATGGATGCATCAAATGGTGTTGTGCACGTTGTGGACAAAGTGTTAATGCCAACAATGTAAAATGTAATTCATTTTAAAATGAATTTAAAAAGAAAAGCTCCAGAAATGGGGCTTTTTTTATGCAAAATTTTTACTGAGATATTCCAGTTTTTGTAAATCTTCCTTACTTTCAATTTTGCGGGCAATTCCGTTTTTTATTAGCAGGTTTTGTGTGGTTATATCTAAAACATCCTCATAAT
>JBBQUI010000216.1:0-3867 GCA_038212575.1 Flavobacteriales bacterium | reverse complement strand
GTGGTTACCGACGAACCGCCTTTGGGCGAAGGTTTTCACATCATTGCTCCTTGGAACAAAGTTTTTGTTTATGAAGTACGACAACAGGAACTTAGCGAAAAAATGCAAGTGCTTTCATCCAACGGACTTGAAATAAAGCTTGATGCCTCTGCCTGGTATCAGCCAATAAGTACTGAGGTTGCAAAGCTTCACCAAGAAAAAGGGGAAGACTATTTGCAGCGTGTTATCCAACCTGCAATTAGAAGTGCTGCAAGAAGTGTTGTTGGCCGTTATACGCCAGAACAGCTTTACTCTACCAAGCGTGATGCCATACAAGAAGAAATTTTTGAGGAAACAAAAAAGATTTTGGACGATCAGTATATTCAGTTAAATCAAATTTTAGTGCGCGATGTAACGCTTCCGCCCACTATAAAGGATGCTATTGAACGCAAACTTCGCCAAGAGCAGGAATCTTTGGAATATGAATTCCGTTTGGAAAAAGCCACCAAAGAGGCTCAAAAAGTGCGGATTGAAGCCCAAGGAAAGGCAGATGCCAATGCAATCCTGAGCGCTTCATTGACTGATAAAGTATTACAGGACAAAGGTATTGATGCTACTTTAGAGCTTGCAAAATCACCAAACGCCAAAGTAGTGATAGTTGGTTCGGGCGATAGTGGGTTGCCTTTGATTTTGGGGAATAATTAATCCCTCCGTACTATCAAACAATAAACTAAAAACCTTCCCTTGTGGAAGGTTTTTTTATAACTATTTGTTTCTTAAAGAACTATTATAACCATTAATCAGCAACAAATTTTACTTCCTCTTCCAAAGTTTAAAGATGAAAAACGCAGAGATCACCGCAATGCCAATAAGAATGGATGCACCCATCACGTTTCCATAGATTACGTAACCGGTAGCAAAAAGCGAAGTGTAAACAAAAACAATCCCCAAAAGCATAGAAGCAAAGTCAATGGTAAATACGTCGTGGCTTTCTTTTAAAGAAATATTCGCTTTGGCGGCAACGCTCTTAAAGTTTTTCCAACCATTTCCGTATGGTGTAATGGCATTGTAAAAATTAGCGAGCGTCTTTGTATCGGTCGGGCGGGTAAGGAAGGTAACCGTAATCCAACTTACCGTAGTTATAGCTACTCCTATCACCAATTTTTCATAAGGTTCAAGGCCCATTTCCACAAAATTGAAAACAATGGCGACAATAAAAGAAACCGCCATCCCAGTTATTTCGCTATACGCATTCACGCGCCACCAAAACCATCTCAAGATAAAAATTAACCCTGTTCCAGCACCAATTTGAAGCAGAATAGCAAAGGTTTCCAGCGCACTGCTCAAAACCAAAGCTAGCAAAGCCGAAAAAGCCATCAATAAGATTGTGGAAAGTTGCCCAACGCGAACAAGTTCCTTCTCCGAAGCCTCTGGTTTTACAAAACGTTTATAAAAATCCAATGAAATATAGGAGGAACCCCAATTAAGATGCGTGGAAATGGTACTCATAAACGCCGCAATCAGCGAAGCTACCACCAAACCGAGCAGTCCGGCCGGCAATTTGGTAAGCATTGCGGAATATCCCAAATCATGCCCCAACACCGCATTCGGAAATTGCGCTTGAATATCCGTAAGCTGTGGATAAACCACCAAAGAAGCAAACGCAATCAAAATCCACGGCCACGGGCGCAACGCATAGTGCATTATATTAAAAAGTAAAGTAGCACCAATTGCATTCTTTTCATCCTTTGCCGAAAGCATCCGTTGTGCAATATAGCCACCGCCTCCGGGCTCAGCCCCGGGGTACCAAACGCTCCACCATTGCACCGCAATAGGAATTATTAAAAGAACGAGTAACGTATTTGTATCTCCAAAATCGGGAAGAAAGTTGAGTTTATCCGAAACATTTTCGTTTGCAAGAAGATTTTGAAGTCCGCCTATTTCGGGTAAATTCACAATATAATACGCTGCCCAAACGGAACCAATCATCGCAACAATAAATTGAAGAAAATCTGTAAAAATAACTCCGCGCAAACCTCCAATGGAACTGTAGATTACCGTAACAATAGAAGCATACAAAACACATTCCCAAGGGGCAAGATCAAAAAGTACCCCGCCAATTTTAATAGCCGCCAAACATACAGAGGCCATAATCATCACATTAAAGAAAACGCCTAAATAAATTGCCCTAAACCCACGGAGAAAAGCTGCGGGCTTTCCACTATAGCGCATTTCATAGAATTGAAGATCGGTAAGCACTTTACTTCTTCGCCACAGCTTTGCATAAACAAAAACTGTCAACATCCCAGTTATCAAAAATGTCCACCAAACCCAGTTTCCCGAAACACCGTTTTGGCGCACAATATCCGTAACCAAGTTTGGGGTATCTGCGGAAAAAGTAGTGGCAACCATAGAAATTCCCAATAACCACCAGGGCATATTTCTTCCCGAGAGGAAGAATTCCTGTGTGTTCTTACCAGACTTTTTGGCTACAACAATCCCAATAATCAAAAAAATAACAAAAAACGAAATGATTAAAATCCAGTCAAGTGTGGCTAAGTGCATAAAAATATTGGTTTTACTGAGGTTTACAATTCCTCCGGTTAAAGTAAATAAATAGAATCAAAAATTAATAAATCGTTAAATTTAATATTCACAGTTTTTTAAACAAACTTTTTGTTTAGATTTGCTCACACAATTATGAACAGAACAATTTTACATCATCACCATATTAAATTCTTTGCTCACGCGAGGTGATATGGTTATTGTGTAAATCCAACAATATTCAAAACCCGTTTGACCAATCAAACGGGTTTTTTTATTCCCTTTACTCAACTAAAAAATATTTCAAAAATGAAAAAATTAAAAATTGCGGTGCAAAAATCGGGGCGGCTTAACGAAGAATCGCTGGCACTTTTAAAGGATTGCGGAATTTATATAGACAACGGCCGCGACCAATTGAAAGCGCCTTCAACAAACTTTCCTTTGGAAATCTATTATTTGCGCAATGGCGATATTCCACAATATTTGAAAGATGGCGTTGTAGATTGTGCCATTATCGGTGAAAATCTTTTGATTGAAAAAGGCGAGGGAATCACTATCGCCGGCCGACTAGGTTTTTCAAAATGCAGGGTTTCTTTGGCAGTTTCAAAGTTTTTTGAATACGATTCCATTAAAGATTTAGCTGGAAAGCGAATCGCAACCAGTTATCCCGAAACCACCCGAAATTATTTAAAGGAAAGGGGAATAGAGGCAGAGCTTCACATAATTAACGGAAGCGTGGAAATAGCTCCAAACATTGGCCTTGCCGATGCAATCTGTGATATTGTAAGTAGCGGCAGTACCCTTTTTAAAAACAATTTAAAGGAAGTGGAAGTTATTTTGAAAAGTGAAGCGGTACTGGCAGTTTCTCCGACTATTTCAGAAAATACCAGTAAAATCCTGAACAAACTTCTCTTTAGGATTCAATCGGTGCTTCAGGGTCGCGATTCGCGCTATGTTCTTTTAAATGCTCCCAACGATAAAATTGACGCCATCATAAAAATTCTTCCGGGAGTGAAAAGCCCAACCGTACTTCCGCTTGCTGAAGAAGGTTGGAGCAGCATCCATTCCGTAGTAAATCGCGATACTTTTTGGGAAGTGATTGAAGAACTGAAACAAGCCGGCGCCGAAGGAATCTTGGTATGCCCAATTGAAAAAATGATTGTTTGAGCGACGAGGTTCGAACGACGAAATACGAAATACGAAGTATGAGCGACGAACTACGAAATACGAAGTAGGCTTTAAGCTTTACACTTTAAACATTGAAAATATGAAAAAAATATACAATCCAAAACTCGAAACCTGGAGTGAAATTTTAAAGCGGCCCACACAAGCCATTGCAGATAT
>JBBQUI010000215.1:0-3877 GCA_038212575.1 Flavobacteriales bacterium | reverse complement strand
TTGCGACCATACTCCAGTAAGAGCTCGACTCCCTCAAAAAAATCTCAGAAAATCTCACTTAGTTTAGTTTCTTTGTTGACAACCTTCCTTTCGAAAGGTTATCTACGCTGTCAATTTCAATATCTCAATGAACTTATCTTTCTCTTTTTGCTCGCTTTCAAATCGTGTTTTGTAGTCACTCATTGTTTTAGCGGGTGCAAATGTACAACTCTTTTTTAATCCTGCAATACTTTTTAAAAAATATTTCAAAAATCTTCAAGAACGTTGTTTTTGCTTTGCTGAACGTTTCTATTTGTTCTTTTAAGCGGGTGCAAATATAGATTGCTTTTTCAATCCCACAAACTTAATATGTAGTTTTTTTTAAATGTTTTTAAAATCATTAACTAAGCATTTGAAAAGCCATAACTTAGCTTGAAAAATAAATTTACGCTCTCTTATACCTTGATATATATGCTATTTTAAAAAGCAATAACGAAACTATTGCAAAATGACAATAGATATCTTACTCTGCAAGGCTATCAAGTTTCAAAAATCATTTCTTTATAAGTTAATCAAAAGAAAAAAGAATACCATAAATTCCATATTGCAAACCGCCGAAACTAATAGTATATTTGCACCCTAAAATTTTTCAGTATATGATAGCCATTACCCTACCAGATGGAAGTGTAAAGCATTTTGATGCAGGGGTTACTCCTATGGACGTAGCCAAAAGTATTAGTGAAGGATTCGCGCGTAATGTGATTTCGGCATCCTTTAATGATTTAAATATTGAAACGACTACACCTTTAACGGAAGATGGAAGCCTTGTGCTGTATACGTGGAATAATGTTGAGGGGAAAAAAGCTTTCTGGCATTCTTCTGCACATATTCTTGCCCAAGCTTTGGAGCAATTGTATCCGGGAATCAAATTGACTATCGGTCCAGCAATCGAAAACGGTTTTTATTACGATGTAGATTTTAGAGACAAAACCATTTCAGAAAAAGATTTAAAAGAGATTGAAGACAAGATGCTGGAAATTGCTCGTGGAAAGTTTGAATTTTCTATACGTGAATCTTCAAAGGCAGATGCTTTGGATTATTACAAAAAACAAGGAAACGAATATAAGGTTGAATTGATTGAAAACTTGGAGGACGGAACAATCACTTTCTGCGACCACGATACATTTACAGATCTTTGCCGCGGTGGACATATTCCGAATACCGGAATTGTAAAAGCTATTAAATTAATGAGTATTGCCGGGGCTTACTGGCGAGGTGATGAAAAGAACAAACAGCTTACACGTATATACGGAATCAGTTTTCCGAAGCAAAAAGATTTAACCGAATACCTTGAACTTCTTGAACAGGCGAAGCAACGCGATCACAGAAAACTTGGGAAGGAACTTGAGCTTTTCACTTTCTCACAGAAAGTTGGACAAGGACTTCCGCTTTGGTTACCCAAAGGAGCCGCATTGCGTGAGCGTCTTGAAAATTTCTTAAAGAAAGCCCAGAAAAAAGCAGGTTATGAGATGGTTATTACGCCGCATATTGGCCAAAAGGAACTGTATGTTACTTCCGGCCATTACGCAAAATATGGTGCTGACAGTTTTCAATCTATAAAGACTCCCAACGAAGGTGAGGAGTTTATGCTTAAACCAATGAACTGCCCGCATCACTGCGAGATCTACAATAGCAAACCTTGGTCTTACAAAGATTTGCCAAAACGTTTTGCAGAATTCGGAACCGTTTATCGCTATGAGCAAAGTGGCGAATTGCACGGATTGACACGTGTTCGTGGTTTCACACAAGATGATGCGCACATTTTTTGCACGCCGGACCAATTGGATGACGAGTTCAAAAAAGTAATTGACTTAGTTTTATATGTTTTCGGCTCTTTAGGTTTCGAAAACTTTTATACTCAAGTTTCATTACGCGATCCAAACAAACCAGAAAAGTACATTGGTAGTCTTGAAAACTGGGAGAAAGCTGAAAAAGCAATTATAAACGCTGCAGAATCAAAAGGACTTGATTATAAAATTGAATATGGAGAAGCAGCATTTTACGGTCCAAAATTGGACTTTATGGTGAAAGATGCGCTTGGGAGAAGCTGGCAATTGGGCACAATTCAAGTGGATTACAACCTTCCTGAACGATTTGAACTCGAGTACAAGGGCAGTGATAATGAGACGCACCGCCCGGTTATGATTCATCGTGCACCTTTCGGAAGCATGGAACGTTTTGTCGCCATTCTTTTGGAACACACAGGTGGAAATTTCCCGCTTTGGTTGATGCCCGAACAAGTGATTATATTATCATTAAGTGAAAAATATGAAAAATACTCCCAAAAAGTTTTAAATTTGCTTGAAAATGACGAAATTCGCGCCCTTGTTGACAACAGGAACGAGACAATTGGCAAGAAAATTAGGGAGGCCGAAATGAACAAAATCCCGTATATGCTGATAGTTGGGGAGCAAGAAGAAAAAGATGGAACGGTTTCTGTACGTAAACACGGCGAAGGCGATCTTGGCTCAATGACAATAAAAGCCTTTTCAGAATTAATTCAACAAGCAGTAAAAAAAGAATCAAAAGAATTTAACGTTTAACTAAATATTTTTAGCCATAGCAATACGTAGAAAAAGAAGTAAGGGACCTGCAAGGGTAATTAAAGAGGATCAACACAGAATCAATGGAAAGATTCGTGCTGAGGAAGTTCGCCTTGTAGGAGATAATGTTGAAATTGGAGTTTATCCTTTAAGAAAAGCACGTGATATAGCAGAGGAACAGGAATTGGACCTAGTTGAAATCTCACCAAATGCAGTTCCTCCAGTTTGTAAAGTAATAGACTATAAAAAGTTTGTTTACGAGCAAAAGAAACGTGAAAAAGTTTTAAAGGCAAAAGCAACCAAGGTTACCATTAAGGAAATTAGGTTTGGCCCGAATACGGACGATCACGATTACGATTTTAAAAAGAAACACGGTGAAAAGTTTTTGCAGGAAGGTTCTAAATTGAAAGCTTATGTTTTCTTTAAAGGACGTTCTATCATTTACAAAGACCAAGGTGAAATTTTGCTTTTGCGTCTTGCCCGAGATCTTGAAGAATTCGGAAAAGTGGAGCAAATGCCAAAACTAGAAGGCAAGCGAATGATTATGTTCATTGCCCCTAAAAAGAAATAATGCTTCAGTTTTCAATGAAATTGAAGTTTACAATAAAGCGAAGTAATAAATAAAAAGTAGGAAACATGCCGAAACAAAAAACAAAATCCAGTGCCAAAAAGCGTTTTAAGCTTACAGGTACTGGTAAAATCAAAAGAAAGCATGCGTTTAAAAGCCACATCTTAACAAAGAAGTCTAAAAAACGTAAGCTTAAATTAACTCACGATGGTTTGGTACACCAAGCAGACGAGAGTAATGTGAAACAAATGCTTCGAATGAAGTAATTGCTTTCACCGGTTAAAACAATTATTTAAACCCTGGAGTAGCGCAATAAAAGTATTCACAAAGAGGAATCGCCTACTACAAAAAAAAATTAAAATTATGCCAAGATCAGTAAATTCAGTTGCGAAGAGAGCCCGCAGAAAAAAGGTTCTTAAACAAGCCAAAGGTTTCTTTGGAAGACGTAAAAACGTATGGACAGTTGCAAAAAACGCTGTGGACAAAGCAATGCTTTATTCATACCGTGACCGTCGTGCAAAAAAGAGAAATTTCAGATCCTTATGGATTACCCGTATCAACGCGGGTGCAAGACAGCATGGAATGTCTTATTCACAATTTATGGGAAGTTTAAAAAGCAGTGGAATCGAACTTAACCGTAAGGTTTTGGCAGATTTGGCTATGAACCACCCAGAGGCTTTTGCCGCAATAATAAACAAAGTAAAATAAGACATTTATAAACTATATT
>JBBQUI010000214.1:0-3891 GCA_038212575.1 Flavobacteriales bacterium | reverse complement strand
GAAAAGGATGATTTTGTAGCTACTTGCTATTTTTGGCATGAATGCTTACGGCTCCGTTTTTATTTATTTTATAGTTCAATTGTAGTGGCTCACAGATTGCTTTTAAGGCAAGGTCAAGATTTTCGTGGGTAAAGCTGCCGGTAAATCTTTTTTCGGAATCAATATCTTCCAAAGTAACCTTAATCGGGTATTGTCTTTCAACTTCTTTTATTACTAGTGATAGCGGTGCGTTTTCAAAATTGCTTTCGTCGGCAAGCCATACAGGTGAAGGGTTTTCGGTAGCTTCGTTTATCACCAACTTTCCGTTTTCAATCTGTATTTTTCTACCAGCGAGCACTTTTAAAAGTGTATCGTTGAAAGCAACACTCACCAAACCTTCGTAACAGGCAACCGCAAAAAGCCCATCTCTTGCAGAAACATTAAACTGTGTTCCCAAAACACTAACGGTACCTTCAACGGTTTTTACGCTGAATTTATTTCCTTTTGTCACCTTAAAGTAAGCTTCGCCATCCAAAGAAAGCTCACGTGAATTGGCCCAGTTTTTTTTATTGTATGTGATTTTTGAACCTGCGTTTAGCACAACTTCAGAATTATCAGGCAATGAAAAAGTTTCGGTCTGCGCGATTTCAGTTTTCACTGAAGTGTCTAAAGTAGAAATGTAATAATAGCCAGCGAGCAAAACCGCAAATACTGCGGCAACTTTCCAAACAACTGAAAAAATATTGGGTTTGTGTAATTGATGGACTGGTTTTATTTTGTTTGAAATGGCTTCAAAGTTTGCTTCGCTGTCCATTTTGGGAAGTTCAAAATTCGAACTGGCAGCGGCAATCTGAACATACGATGCATACTCTGGATCTGTTTTTAATTGTTCCAGTTCTTCAGGAGTGGCTTCGTTGTTGAGCCATTTGTGCAATAAGTAATCTTTCACCATTTTCTTTGTATTCATAGGTAAAACAGCCGAAGTGCGTGTTACCCTACCTTAAAATTTTAAATATCTCCAATTTCTTTCCGAAGCTTTGCCAAAGCTTGGCTCATTCGTTTTTCCACTGCTTTCACCGAAATGTTCAACATTTCCGCGATTTCAGCATATTTCTTTCCCTCGATTCTATTTAGTAGAAAAGCGGTGCGTTGGGCTTCGGTAAGGTTTTCAAGTGAATTTTTAAGCTTTTCGTGAAATTGGGCTTCTTCCATCAAAAACTCCGGGGACTGGAAATTTGTGTGGTCGGTTTGAATTTTGGCGTGTTTCAAAACCACTTTTTTGTGTGCAACTTCGTTTAAAAAAGCATTGTTGCAGACGGTATATAAAAATGATTTTGCTTTTTCTTTCGTTATCTTTGCGCAGTTTTGCCACAATTTTATGAAAGCTTCCTGAACCAAATCATCAGCTTGCGCTCCATCGCCACATTTAAAATAGATAAAACGCCAAACCGGTTTTCCATGAGTTTCATAAAGACGGTTGAATGTATTTTCGTTACAAACATTTTCAGGCTCTTTCATAAACGTGGTTGACGGCTTCAAATATATTTAAAAGTTTTTCAACTTGTAGGGTAGGGTAAATTTTAATTTATTTGTTATTAATATAAACCACTCAACATATTTAGTGTGAAAAAAATATACTTTCTCCAATATTTCGTTTTGCTTTTAATGAGCATTACTTTTTTTTCTTGTCAAAAAGAAGAAAAAGAATATATAGACGAAACGCCTGCCGATACTATAACAGCAAATTCACCATTAACGGGTTTGTTGTTGCGCACCTCGCAAAATCCGGGCAGTTACGATGATATAATTGACGGAAATGGTTGTGCTTCTGTAGTGCTCCCGATTACGGTTATAGCCAACGGACAACAAATAACGATTAACACTCCCGAAGATATTTTGTTGATACAGCAAATTTTCAATCAGTTTCCTAATGATACTGATACTTTAGAAATAACGTTTCCAATTACCCTGGAGCTGTTTGATTTTACACAAGTAGTTGTAAACAACCAAAGCGAATTGGATGCTTTTGCCGCCACTTGTGGCACAAATGATGTTGAAATTGGATGTTTGGATTTTGTATATCCCATTTCTTTTTTCACATACAATTCAGATCAACAACAAACTGGGTCTGTTGTTGTGAATAGTGATTTAGAGCTTTTCAGCTTTCTGCAAGGTTTGGGGCCGAATGATTTTATTAGTTTGGATTTCCCAATTTCAGTAATTCTCGCCGATGGGTCAACTTCGGAAGTGAACAGCAATCAGCAATTACAAACTTTGATAGCCGATTGCGTGGCAAATACCAATACCGACCCTATAGATATTTCACAATTTGAAGAAGTTTTAACAACTGGGCTTTGGTACGTTGAATACTTTTTTGATGATTATGACGAAACCGATAATTATGCTGGCTATGAATTTAGCTTCGCTATGGATGGAACGGCACAAGCTGTAAAATCTGGAACAAATGTGTCTGGAACTTGGGCACTTGTAGACGATTTTAAATTCGATATTTTCTTCGGAACAAATACGCCTTTGGACGAGCTTGATGAAGATTGGGAAATACTTGAAGCAACCGCAGAAATTATTAAGCTGAAACACATCAGCGGAAGTGATGGTAGCACAGATTATTTAACGTTTGGCCGTACTCCAAATACCGGCGGGAACAATACGGAACTAAACCTTTTTATAGAAAACTTGAGCACTGGAAGTTGGTTTGTGAATTTGCTGGAGGAAAATGGGACTGACCACACTGCAAATTTCAATGAATATGAATTTACATTTTTAAGAAATGGTTCTGCAGTTGCTACAAGCAGCAACAATACAATAAATGGTTTTTGGACTGCAGAAATAGATAGTGGCAATTTAGATTTCATTCTAAATTTTGAAACGGGCACTAACAATAATTTTGATGAATTGAACGATGATTGGGATGTATTGGAAGCCACGCAAAGCATTATCCGTCTTTCTGACGTGAGTGGTGGCGGAGGCGGAACAGACTATCTCACTTTCGGTCGCGAGCCAAACGGCGGTGGCGGAGGTGGTCCAGATCCGCAGGAACTTCGTGATATTCTGCAATCGGGTACTTGGTATATTGAAAAGTATTTGGATGATGGTGATGATGAAACTTCAGATTATTCCGGCTATGATTTTACCTTCTTTGGTAATCAAACTATTCTGGCCACAAATGGATCAGAAAATGTAAACGGAATATGGATTGTAACGGTGGGCGGCCAAGAATTAAATTTTGAATTTGATATGGACAGTCCTTTAGATGGTGCAGATGATGATGAATACAAAGCCCTTCAATACACATCTACCTCAGTAACATTTATCACCCGAAATAGTGATGGTAATATTGAAGACACCTTAATTTTTAAAAAGAACTGACAAAATTAAAAACCTAATATTTTAAACAATAAAATTAAATTTAATAACTATGAAAACTATGAAAACTATGAAAATGAAAATAGCAAGTATGTTTGTAATCATTATGTACATTGTAACTGTCGCGGCTTGTAGCAAAGACGACAACAATAACGATACGCAACAGAATGCAACTGTGCAACAGACCATAACCACTGCACAGACCGGCTCTTGGAAAGTCACTTATTTCTTTGATACGGACCATGAAGAAACTAACCATTTTACGGGTTATGCGTTTACTTTCAATGAAAACGGTTCTTTAGTAGCCGTAAATGGAAGTACAACAATTACGGGAACTTGGTCGGTAACTGATAGCAATTCTAGTGACGACGACGGAGGTTCAAGTGGTATAGATTTCAATATTTTCTTTGCTTCGCCCCCAGATTTTGAAGACCTTTCTGATGATTGGGATATTATTTCGGTGAGCAGTTCAAAAATTGAACTTACCGATGTAAGTGGTGGCAATGGAGGTACGGACTTTTTAACATT
>JBBQUI010000213.1:0-3955 GCA_038212575.1 Flavobacteriales bacterium | reverse complement strand
GGGCACACAACTAAGGTGGTTATAGCGACGGGGCTCACCTCTTACCTTTCCGAACAGAGAAGTTAAGCCCGTTTGCGCCGATGGTACTGCATCTCGTGGGAGAGTAGGTCGCCGCCTTCCTTTAAAGACTCAATCAATTTTTGGTTGGGTCTTTTTTTTGCCGTGAAGTGAAGCTTTTCCATAACGGTCTTAGCAAAGACCTTTTTTTTTCTATTTGGACAAATTGGTCTGCTACTCTAATGTGATGATTTATTTTGAAGGCTATTAAATTCTAATGAAACGAATTGTCATATATTAAAATTTATTTTCCTGTGGGTATTATCGAAAAGTAAAAGTAATTTACTGAGTGGATACTCGGTGGTATGAACGTAAAGGGATGCCTTTGTTCTTTAGAAATAATTTTTACACATCATTCATAGCGCAATATATTATGAAAGATTTACTATTAATTTTTCAGTTTTTAAAATTCCTTCTGCCCTCCAAAATATCTTTCTTGTTTGATATAACAATATTTTATATCTTATCTCAAATTAAATAAGATAATTATGAAAACAATTACTTCACTAAAAAATTTAATTTCGCTATTGTTAATTTTAATAGTTGTATCAGTATCTGCGCAGGAACAGATTGCTGTTATACAAGACTCGCAGGTGCGATTACTTGATGCCGACAATGGCGATATAATTAATCCATCATTTATTTCTTTGGATTCTGGTACTCCGAAAGCATTAATTCAAGTGGCGGACGAAATTTGGATTGCATACCAATTGGCAGACAAAGTAGAGCGGTATGATCTTGATGGAAATCTTTTGGGTACAATTGATACGGGTATGGATAATATTCGAGGCTTATCCATTGTGAATGGAACTGAGGTATGGCTATGTAATTCAGGAACCAACAACAGTGCGCCTGGTGAAGCCATTATCCGTTTTGATTTTGACGGAAACAATTTAGGGTTTTTCCTTACAACACCCCAATCAGACTCACCTTTTGATATCATTGATAATGGTGCCGGAGAAGTGTATATTTCATATAGCGGAACCAGTAATATTGAGAGACGGGATTACAATGGTGCTTTTTTGGGGAATATCGTCGAGCAGGGTGTCGTAAATTTTGTCCAACAAATAGAAGTTGAAGAGCCAGGTGTGATTTTGGCTGCCGTATTTAGTATAATAAGTGGCGGTAATCAGAATGGTCTATATCGGTTTTCTGAAACCGACGGATCTATAATTGATTACTGGAGCTTAGGTAATTTAAGAGGAGTTGCGAAACTCGGGAATGGAGATATTTTATGGTCTAGCGCTGCTGGAATAAGTAAATTAAATCCAGATACAGGCGTGAGTGTTTTAATAAGTGGGGGTTCGGCACAATATTTTGGAAGACTCAATCTGGACGGTTGTGTAACACCAGCTACTCCTACTGGGGATTCTCAGCAAGCTTTTGTACAGGGAGCAACATTGGCCGATATAGTTGTTGATCCCACAGATGTTACTTGGTTTGCTACCGAAGCAGACGCAATGAACAACGTTAATCCATTGCCATTAAATACTCTTTTAGTAAACGGGGAAACCTATTATGCAGTAAATATTGTTGACGGATGTTTAAGCGATCCTTTCGCTGTAACTGTCACAGTTACTTTAAGTACTACCGAGTTTAACGATGTTAATTTCAGCTATTACCCAAATCCTACACGTGATGTATTGACCCTGAAGCATACCACAGTTATTTCTGAAATTTCTGTCAATAATTTGTTGGGGCAGAATATTATTGATTTACGTCCCCAAACTTCCACAGTGGAAATGGATTTGTCGTCTTTGCCACAAGGTATTTATTTGGTAACAGTGAAGGCCAACGAACATAAGAAAACCATTAAAATTGTAAAGGAGTAATGATTTTATAGAATGACTTGAAAAGGCTGTCCTTCGGGACGGCCTTTTTAATTAGAAGATAGATTTTAAAATAGTATTTATTCCTTTGAAACAAAGATAAATAGCACCCGCACCAGCAATTATTCCGAAGAAAAGAAACACGAAGAACATAAAGGTTTCTTTATTCAAAAAAGAAAGTGTGAGTAGATAGGGGCTCAAAAAAAGCAATGGCAAAGCGAAAGCCATAAATTTTAAGCCTTTTTTCAGTAATTCAAAATCTGTGTGTTCCTTACCCATTTTGAAAATTGTTTATAGCGTTCCGAACATTTTTATGTTTTTCCAAAAGGGCTTGTGCCTCTTTTTCTGAAATATTAAATTCATCCATAATCATTCGTATGCCGCGGTCCACAAGCTTATTGTTGCTCAACTGCATATCAACCATTTTGTTTCCTTTTACTCTCCCAAGTTGGATCATTGCTGTTGTTGATATCATATTCAAAACCAATTTTTGTGCAGTGCCTGCCTTCATTCGTGAACTTCCAGTTACGAATTCGGGACCGACGGTCACAACAATAGGAAATTGTGCTGTTATGGCCAACGGACTTCCTTCATTACAAGTTATGCAGCCCGTTAAAATATTTTTCTCATTACACACTTTTAAAGCTCCAATTACATAGGGCGTGGTTCCCGATGCTGCAATGCCTATAACAAAGTCGTTTTCTGAAATATTTTCCTTTTGAAGATCTTTCCAACCTTGGTTTTCGGAATCTTCTGCAAATTCTACAGCTTTGCGAATGGCGGTATCGCCTCCCGCAATCAACCCAATCACCAAGTCGTGCGTAACTCCAAAAGTTGGTGGGCATTCGCTTGCATCCACAATTCCCAAACGACCACTGGTTCCTGCTCCAATGTAGAAAAGCTTTCCTCCAGCTTTCAATTTTTCAACAACTTTTTCAGTAAGTTTTTCAATCTGCGGAAGTGATTTTTCTACAGAATTAGCAACGGTTTTGTCTTCGTTATTGATGTTTTGGAGCAATTCAGAAACTGTCATTTTTTCCAAATGATTGTATTTTGAATCCGACTCGGTTGTTTTTATAAAAGGCATTTTTTAGTTGTTCAATGTTCAATGTTCAGTGTTCAGTGTTCAGTGTTCAGTTTCGATTTCGATTTCGATTTCGATTTTGTCAAATAGTTTATTGCGAAGTTATAGTATTTTACTGAACGGTATAATTTAGAGTGGAAACTTGAGAAACCCTGAAATATCCCAATGGAAAATTATCTGGGCTCGTTTCATTCAAAATATTGCCGCGAACGGTTGCTGGCTGCGTTTCAAAAGGTCCGCCACCTTGATCACTGGTCTGTTGCAAAAGGATAAACATAAAGTTATAATAAGCTTCACTTACCCCATAAATATTGAATTGCACTTCATCTCCAGGCGCCAAATCTTCCACCAAATAATATCCAAATATAGTGTTACCATCAAAAAATTCATCGTTATAAACATCAAGAGCGTCACCTCTTTCCGAAAGTCCTTCAAAAAAATAGAAATTTTGTTCTCCAGCTGGATCGGTAAAAAATGCTTTCAGTTCAATATCTTCACCAGTAAAACCCCCATCATCACGCTGTTCAACAAATTCCAAAGGAGAAACAGTGTAAAGCGTTTCTGTGGCGGTGTAGGTTTCGTCTTTATATTCTATGTTCAAAGTATACTCCATATTCAGTTGTGGCGAGAGGTTGGAGGTATATATTCCGTTTTGGGAATATATAAACGGGTAGATTAAGCCGTTCTCGTCTGTAATTGTTATTTCTGCGTCTGTAACAAAAGGAACGTTATTGTCAAAAAAGGGAGCGGTAGTAGTTAGTCGAACTGCAGCACTAGCACTGCCGTTTTCCCAAACGTTTATGTTTGCTTCCACTACTAGCCTTGGAGCGGCATCGTTGAGTTCTACTTCAATAACATCTTCACATGAAGTTAATATTCCGAAGAAAATCACTATTAAAAATAACTTTTTCATATTCTTAAAATTTAAAGTTATAGGTTACCGAAGGGATTATCCCAAAAATTGAAAGTCGCACAGCTTCGTTTT
>JBBQUI010000212.1:0-4015 GCA_038212575.1 Flavobacteriales bacterium | reverse complement strand
TTGATGAGTTTAGAAGTCGATGAGTTTAGAAGTCGATGAGTTTAGAAGTCGATGAGTTTAGAAGTCGATGAGTTTGATTTTTTTATAATCATCTAATCATCTAAACCCATCGACTCATCGACAAACCTTTAAACTTTGAACTTTAAACTTTAAACTATAAACCTTTTATTACATTTGTATAAACCTTTAAAATATGCTCATAATTGGCATCGCCGGCGGCACCGGGAGCGGAAAAACGACTGTTGTAGATCAAATTGTGGAAGAGCTTCCCGCTGATGAAGTGTGCGTTATTTCGCAGGATTCTTATTATCACGATACAAGTAATTTGACCTATGATGAAAGGGTGAAAATAAATTTTGACCATCCCAATTCCATAGATTTCGATTTACTCGTTAGCCATTTAAAGGAACTTCGTAAAGGAAATTCTTTCGAGCAACCCGTATATTCTTTTGTGGAGCATAATAGAACTGGGGAAACAATCACTACCTTCCCAAAAAAGGTTATTATTGTTGAAGGAATTTTAATCTTGGCACATCCGGACATTCGTGAAATGTTCGACATAAAAATATTTGTGCACGCAGACAGTGACGAACGCCTAATACGCAGATTGAAACGCGACATTGCCACACGGGGCCGCGATTTGGAAGAAATTTTAAACCGCTACCAAACCACGCTGAAGCCGATGCACCAACAGTTTATCGAGCCAACCAAGGAATTTGCCGACATTATAATTCCTACCAACAGATACAACAACGTTGCCGTAAACGTAATAAGAAGTATTATTCACCAAAAATTAAGCTATACCGAATCGTGAAGTTTTCAGAAATAAAAAAGAATAAATGGGTCAGGTTTATAAGCAATAAATATGTGCTTATTTTTATCCTTTTCATTATTTGGATGATTTTTTTTGACGCCAATTCATATCTGATCCATAACGAATTGGACAATGATATCAATTCTTTGGAAGATAACTCCGAGTTTTATCAAAAGGAAATTGACCACGACAAAACCTTTATCAAAAAAATGGAGGACAGTAGCGAGATAGAAAAATTTGCCCGTGAAAAATACTATTTAAAAAGGGAGAACGAAGACATTTATATAATTGAAAACGAAGACAGCATCAAAAAAGAGGAAAAGCGATGAATAAATTTCTATTTGAAGATTTTGATGAAGTTTCCGCAAAACAATGGAAACAGCAAATACAATACGATTTAAAAGGCGCTGACTATAATGAAACTTTAGTTTGGAAAAGTCCCGAGAGCATAAACGTAAAACCGTTCTATCACGAAGACGATTTTAAAGAAGATTTTCAGCCAATTCCCGGCCAGCCACAATCTTGGAAAATTGCCCAAGAAATATTTATTGATGATGAAAAGATAGCGAACAATATTGCTCTGGATACTTTAAATAGAGGTGCAGAAGCTATCATTTTCACTGCCGCAGAAGATTTTGATATGAGAACAGTTTTTAAGGATTTCCCTTTTGAAACGACTTCAATTTATTTTAAACTAACATTTCTTTCCGAAGCATTTTACAACAAACTCATCAAATTTTTTTCAGAAAAAAAGGCAACGGTTTTTTACAATATAGATTTAATTGGAAATCTCGCCCGCACCGGCAACTGGTTTCACAATTTGAAGAAAGATCACGAAATTCTTGACAACATTTTTCAGAAACATGATTCAGAAAACCTTCTTTCGGTTGATGCAACTTTATACCAAAACGCAGGTGCTAACATAGTGCAGCAATTGGCATACGCCTTGGCCCACGCGAATGAATATTTAAATCACATATGTCAGCCTGAGCCCTTCGACTCCGCTCAGGACAGGCTAAGTCGAAGGCCTGCTGAAGTAATAACTTTCCAATTTGCCACTGGCCCAAACTACTTCTTCGAAATAGCAAAAATCCGAGCGCTTAGAAAACTATATGCAACACTGGCAAAGGAATACGGAACAAATGAAACCTGCCACATCATCGCCACACCCTCCAAACGCAACAAAACCCTTTACGATTACAACGTAAACATGCTGCGCAGCACCACCGAATGTATGAGCGCCGTGCTGGGCGGAGCAGATACAGTTTGCAATATGCCCTATGATGAATTGTACCACAAAAGCAATGAATTTGGTGAGCGCATCGCCCGCAACCAACTGCTTATTTTAAAACACGAAAGCTATTTTGACACCGTAAGCAATCCCGCAGACGGCGCCTATTACATTGAAAGCTTAACGGATGAACTTGCCGAAAAAGCACTTCAACTTTTCAAAGAAATTGAAAAAGGTGGAGGCTTTCTTCAGCAATTAAAAGAAGGAACAATCCAGAAGAAAATTAATGAAAGCGCCGAAAAGGAGCAACAACTTTTTGACAGCGGCGAAATGAAACTCTTGGGCACCAATTATCACCCCAATAAAAGCGACCGGATGAAAGACGATTTGGAGCTTTTTCCTTTCGTAAAACGCAACCCAGTCAAAACCCTAATCGTCCCGGTTATTGAAAAAAGAATAGCTGAAATCACTGAACAGGAACGTTTAAAAACTGAACAATGACGGAAGAACTGGAAATTTTACTGGGAATAATTTTTTCAATTCTAGGATTGGCAATCATAATAAGATTGAAGAAATTAAGCAAATCAAAATATTACAGATATTTATTTCTTGTAGTGGCAATCTTGCTAATTGCTTTTGGAATTTATCTAGCAACCCGAAGTATTTACCTTTATGGATAGAAAGAATTTACAAAATATCAGTTTAAAAAGCCCTGAGGACGGAAGACCAAAGACGGAAGGGGGTAACAACTTGCAACCTTCAACTTGGAACTTGAAACCTGAAACTTTTCAAACCGCCGAAGAAATAGAAATTAAAAGACAATACTCTGCCGAAGATTTAGAAAATCTCCACCACCTAAACTTCGTCGCAGGAATTGCACCCAACCTTCGCGGACCATACTCTACAATGTACGTCCGTCGTCCGTGGACCATCCGCCAATACGCAGGTTTCTCAACTGCTGAAGATAGCAACGCTTTTTACAGAAGAAACCTCGCCGCAGGACAAAAAGGGCTTTCGGTAGCCTTCGATCTTGCCACACACCGCGGTTACGACAGCGACCACGAAAGGGTAGAAGGCGACGTAGGCAAAGCAGGCGTAGCAATTGACAGCGTGGAGGATATGAAAATCCTTTTCGACCAGATTCCGTTAGACAAGATGAGCGTCTCAATGACGATGAACGGTGCTGTGCTTCCCATTATGGCGTTCTATATTGTTGCAGCTGAAGAGCAGGGCGTTTCTACAAAAGATTTGGAGGGAACCATACAAAACGATATTCTTAAGGAATTTATGGTGCGCAACACTTACATCTATCCGCCCAAGGAATCGATGAAGATAGTAAGCGATATTTTTGAATATGCTTCTAAAAATATGCCCAAGTTCAACAGCATCTCTATCTCTGGCTACCATATGCAGGAAGCAGGAGCCACGGCAGATATTGAACTTGCATACACACTTGCAGACGGTTTGGAATACATCCGCACCGGAATAAAAGCAGGAATGGATATAGACACTTTCGCGCCGCGCTTATCTTTTTTCTGGGGAATCGGGATGAACCATTTTATGGAAATCGCAAAAATGCGCGCCGCCAGAATGCTTTGGGCGAAAATTGTAAAACAGTTCAACCCTAAAAACGAAAAATCACTTTCACTTCGCACCCACTGTCAAACCAGCGGTTGGAGCCTTACCGAGCAAGATCCGTTCAACAACGTTGCTCGCACGGTTATTGAAGCCACGGCAGCAGTTTTCGGTGGTACACAATCCTTGCACACAAATGCTTTAGATGAAGCTATTGCTTTACCAACAGATTTCTCTGCACGTATTGCCAGAAATACTCAGATTTTTCTTCAAACCGAAACCCAAATCACCAAGACCGTTGACCCTTGGGCAGGTAGTTATTATGTTGAAAATCTTACCAACGAAATCGCCAACAAAGCCTGGGCGCTAATAGAAGAAGTAGAAGAACTTGGCGG
>JBBQUI010000211.1:0-4041 GCA_038212575.1 Flavobacteriales bacterium | reverse complement strand
AAGCACATTGACGCACTTGAAAAATTAATCCAAAAACCAAAATAGTAACAAGTATATTTTTTTATCAATTCACTTTGAAAAACAAAGTACTTTATAAATAACAATTAACTATAAACCTTTAACAACAAACAATAAACACACAAATTATGGAACAGAAAAAAAATAGATTCAGCAACTGGATGCGCAACTCCATCACCGCAAGAATGCTTGTGGTCGGGTTTTTATTATTGGTACTGCTGATTCCTTTGGAATTTGTAAAATCATTAATAAACGAAAGAGCATACAGGCAAGAGGAGGTTGTTCGGGAAATTAACGAGAAATGGGGAAACGAGGTGCTTCTCTCCGGGCCTATTGTGAAAATTCCCTACAAAGTTATTTCCGAAGAAAAGATTTTCAACGAGAAAAGCAATTCCTATTACACAAAAACAAAGGAAACTGTGGAAAACGCCTATTTCTTTCCAGACAAATTAAATATTACCTCCCAAGTTGACACAAAACCGTTGAACCGCAGCATCTACGAATCTGTTGTTTATTCCGCAGCCATCGATATAAAGGGAAATTTCCCGAAAATTGATTTTACGAATACCGATATTGCCGAGGAAAACATAATTTGGGAAAAGGCAACTGTTCTTTTAAAAACATCGAATTTAAAGGGAATAAAAACCACCCTTATTGTGAACTTAGCTTCGGAAGCACTTTCGATGACGCCGCAATATTCTAAGGAATATCTTAACACCATCCAAAGCAATTACATTGCAAATGCCAAGGAAATTTTTACTGAGTCACTTCCCTTTTCTTTCAATCTAAAAATTAACGGCAGCGAAAGTCTGAAGTTTTTGCCCATAGGAAAAGAAACCGACGCAACGATGAAGTCAAACTGGCACTCTCCTAGTTTTGACGGCAACTTTTTGCCGGAAAAAACCAACAAAGAAATCAGCAAAAATGGTTTCACTGCCAATTGGCGCATACTGCAAATAAACCGACAGTTTGAGCAATCTTTTTTTGGGTATCTTCCGGATCTTTCGGCATCTGCCTTTGGAACCAAACTTATTATTCCCGTGGACGAATACCAAAAGAGCGAACGCACCGCCAAATATGGTTTTATGGTTATCGGGCTAACGCTGTTGGTTTTTTTGTTGATTCAATTGGTAAGCAAAATCTATATCCATCCGTTTCAATATGTAATGATCGGCCTGGCACTTGTAATGTTTTATACGCTGCTCATTTCAATTTCAGAGCACAGCAACTTCTTTAAGGCATACTCTATTGCCGCTTTTGCTGTACTCGCGCTAATAACGGTTTATTCCCGCGCAATTTTGAAAGGTTTCAAATTTCCATTGCTCATTTGCGCTTCGTTGGCCTCGCTGTATGGCTTTATATACGTAATTATCCAATTGGAAAATTATGCGCTTTTGGTAGGCAGTATTGGGCTGTTCTTGATTTTGGCGATTATTATGTTTGCTTCAAGACGAATTGATTGGAACAATGAATAGGTAATATTCCGATTGGGCGCAGTTAGAAAACTATGGCTACTAAGCAAAAGTTCTCGACTGCGCTCGAACGGACATACAAGCATTTTTAATTTTATCTAAAAAATGAATAACTATTTAATTTCATTTATAATCCTCTTTGTCATAGAATGTGCAATTGCATATTTCCATTTCAATCCCTTTATTAGAGGATTCTTTGGAGATGTGCTCGTAATATTGCTGCTGTATTCTTTCCTGAAAATTTTTATAAAAAACAACGTTTTAAAAACTGCCGTTTCCGTCTTGGCATTTGCCTGTTTCGTTGAACTATTGCAGTTTTTTAAGCTTGCGGAAAAAATCAATATCCAGTCAGAAATACTGTTGACCATTCTTGGTTCGGTATTCGACTTTTGGGACTTGCTTGCATATTTCGTCGGCTTTCTATTCATTCTATTAATCGAAAAAATTCTCATAAAAAATGAAGACCTTAAAAACATTTCTCTTTAATCGTTTCCATATGCTGTTTCCACTTTTTTCGCTTACAGTTTTAAGCATTTTACTGCTTTCCGTTCGCTTAAAAATAACACATTCCTTTTTCTATCTTTTTTTGGTGTGGAATTTATTCTTGGCGATGATTCCCTTTTTCATTTCCACTTATATGAAAACCATCAAACAGCTTAAGAAACCTATGCTTTATTTCATATTGCTCGCTTGGTTGCTGTTTCTTCCCAACGCGCCCTATTTATTGACAGATTTTATACACCTGCGCTTAAGCCCTTTGGAATGGCTTGGCTTTGACAGTTTTATGATTGCAATTTTTGCAATTACAGGCCTTGCATTTTATGTGATTTCAGTTAAAGAAGTGAAACCAGTGCTTCTTAAACATTTTAACCAAAATATAGTTTTAAAATGCATGGCAATCCTTCCCTTTTTAGTGAGCTTTGGAATGTATCTTGGGCGTATTTTACGCTGGAACACGTGGGATATTCTTCATAAACCTTTCGGTCTTTTTACTGACGTTTTCGCAATAATTACAAATCCCATTGAAAACATTGAAGCTTTGTTATTTACGCTTTTTTTCGGGCTATTTTTAAAATTGGCATATTGGGGTTTTGAAAAATATCTTTTCGGTTATATGAAAGCTTGATCATTTTTTAATCGCAATATTTATTCTATTTTGCGGCATAAAACTTTCAAAGTCCACACATGCTTATTAAAAGATGTTTAGTCCTATTAATATTTTTAAACTTCTATTTGTCATATTCCCAATCAGGGCGCATTGACGAATTTGGCAAACCCACCGAGAAGGAATTTGAACTCAAAAGTTTCGAATCTGAACCAGACGCTACGGGTGTTATACTTTATGAATCGGGAAATTATTACGCAATTCCTATTTTTAAAAGAACCTCTGTAAAGCTTGTTAAAGAAGTACATAAAAAGATTAAGGTTCTTGATGCTAAAAAATTTGATTACGCCACCGTAGAAATACCCTATTACGAAGCAAGCGGCTATTATGGCGAGGAAATAAAGGATTACAAAGCGGTAACCCACAATGGCGCTGTTCAAAATTTTGTGCCGGACAATTCATTTTATAAAACCCAAAAATCTGGAGTGGGAAGTGTTTTAAAATTTACCTTTCCAAATGTTCAAAACGGGAGTATCCTGGAATATAGTTATACAATCGTGAGCCCCTATTTTTACGATTTGGATGGCTGGGAGTTTCAGCACGAACTGCCAACAATTTACAGTCAATTCAAGACCGATTTACCCCCACATTATAGATACAACCGTGTGCTTTATGGAAATAAAAAATTAGCCATTGAAAAAGCGCTGATTAGAGAAAATGCATTTCGATTGCCTTCAAATACTGGAAATGTAGATACCGAATTGGACATTTATACAATGACCAATGTTCCTTCGTTTAAAGAAGAAGGCTATATGCTTTCAAAAAAGAATTATGTCTCAAGAATTATTTACGAACCATTGGCATTCAAAGCCTTTTATGGGTATGACCAAGTATTTACCCGTGATTGGAAAGATGTTGACAACCGGTTTAAAAACGATGATGACTTTGGAGAACAGTTGACCAAAAAAAATTACTTTAAAAAGCAATTGCCCGATGCAATCTTAAAAATAGAAGATGATTTGGAGCGTGCAAAAGCAGTATATGGATTTATCCAAGACCGTTACACCTGGAACGGTCGCTATTTTAATTATGAAATTAAAGTGAAAGATGCATTCGATGAAAAGTTGGGCAGCGTTTCGGCCATTAACCTTTCACTTGTAAATGCGCTTGATGCGGCAAAATTGGAAGCAAAACCCATGATTCTCTCAACCCGGAACAATGGCTTGCCAACAGAATTATATCCAGTACTCTCCAATTTCAACTATGTACTTACGGTATTGACAATTAACAACGAAAATATTTTATTGGACGCCACCAACAAACAAGCTCCTTTTGGGGTAATCCCTTTTGCAGCTTTAAATGTTCAGGGTCGTGTTATGGATTTCAAAAAGGGAAGTTATTGGATGCCCATTGAGCCTTTTAAACAAAACATCTATTATGCAAATG
>JBBQUI010000210.1:0-4065 GCA_038212575.1 Flavobacteriales bacterium | reverse complement strand
CAGGGATGAAGTTGGCGCTATTACCAAATGGATTGGCACCCTCACCAATATTGATGAACGGAAAAAAGCAGAAGCGGTTTTGCAGGAAAGTGAAACCCGGTTCCGCACCCTTGCCGAAACGCTTCCGCAAATGATTTGGATGCGAACAGTAGATGGCAAAATAGAATATGCTTCCGAAAATTGGGAAAGATATTCCGGCATTAAAGATATTTCTGAAGCCTGGAAAGCCATGACACACCCTGATGATTGGGATATGGTAATGAGTGTCTGGGAAAAGGCAAAATCTAATAATACCGCCTACAGGTACGAAGTGCGTTTGAAAAATAAAGAGGGTGAATACAGATGGCACAATGCAGCAGGCGAGCCCTTAAAGGACGAAGGAGGTAATGTGATAAAATGGATTGGAGCCATGACCGATATGCATGATCAAAAAACACGAGAACAACAAAAAGATGAATTTATAAGTATTGCCAGCCATGAAATGAAAACGCCGCTTACCACAGCTAAAGGTTTTATTGAGTTACTACTGCGTTCATTGAGTGAAGAAAATCAAACTGCTTTATTCGCAACCAAAGTCAAGCAAGCCGTAGATAAGCTGAATGACTTTATTACAGAGTTATTAGATGCCAGTAAAATACAAAATGGCCAACTGAATTATAATATTACTACGTTTGATTTTAATAAAATGGTGGAGGAAACCATTGAAAACATTCAGCTCACTTCTAAAAATCATATCATACAGAAAACAGGAAACTGTTCACAACAAATAACCGGCGATAGAAGCAGGCTGCAACAGGTAGTTACTAATTTATTAACCAATGCTTTAAAATATTCTCCCAAGGCTGATAAGGTCTTAGTTAATATAGAAGAACAGGATCGTAATATTCAGGTATCGGTTCAGGATTTTGGTGTTGGCATGTCTGAGCACCATTTAGATAAAATTTTTAACAGGTATTACCGGGTGCAGGAACATGCATTCCTTTTTCAGGGATTGGGTATTGGGCTTCATATATCCAGCAATATTATACAAAGGCACGAAGGTAAAATGTGGGCAGAAAGCGAACCTGATAAAGGAAGCATTTTTTATTTTACGTTACCATTATAAATCATTCACGCCACTCTGGGGTAAGCAGTGTCCGTCGCCTGGACTGTTCCAACTTTTAGGGAGCCTGCCGGCCAACGGCAAATTGCAAAGGGTTATACATTTATTTTGGTTTTAGGGAACCCTGCTAACAAGAACAGACTGGGGCGCTTTTTGTATCTTTACTTTCAAATATTTAAACAATGAAAACACCAAAATTTATTATTGTAGTTGGGACTTCCGCGGGCGGTATGAATGCACTGATTGAATTGGTTGCGCATTTGAAAGAAAATATGGATGCGGCTTTTTTTATCGTGATGCACTTATCCCGCACAAGTATCAGCGATTTTTTAGTGCATCGGCTTCAACCACATACCTCTTTACAATGTGAAGTAGCAAAAGAAGATATGCCAATAGAAAAAGGTCATATCTACGTGGCCGCCCCCAACCAACATTTACTAGTTAAGAAAGATAAAATTATTCTTGGCCGGGGCCCTGAAGAAAATCGTTGGCGGCCTTCCATTGATGTATTGTTCCGTTCAGCCGCTGCCGCTTACAGCACACGGGTTATTGGGGTTGTATTAACAGGCTCACTCGATGACGGAACCACAGGCATGTTAGCCATTAAAAGAAGTGGAGGAACCTGCATGGTGCAGGACCCTAACGAAGCAGAGTATCCTGACATGCCCCTGTCGGTTCTCGATAACATGGAAGTTGATTACTGCGTTTCGCTCCAACAAATGGGCGAGACAATTTTTGACATTACGCAAACAAATCCCGAAGAAATTGCTGCCCCACAAGATGTTATTATGGAATCTGAAATTGCTGAAAGAGTAGTGGTGGATTATGAGCATGTAAAACAACTAGGCGTTAAAAGTATTTATGCCTGTCCTGATTGTGGGGGCGGATTGTGGGACATCCCCAAACAAAATGCACACCTGCCCGCCGGTGCCGGTACAGACGGGAATGATCCCGATAATTATCAGGAGGGGAAGTCCGACCGTTACCGTTGCCATATCGGGCATTCGTATTCTGAACAAGATTTGGTGGTAAAGCAGGGTGAAATATTAGAATCTACTCTATGGATAGCCCTGCGCATTATGGAGGAACGCAGAACGCTCCTGAAGAAAATGGAAGACGATACCAAAAAAAGAGGATTATCAGTAATGGCAACAGGTTACCGGGAAAAAGGAGCAGACATACAATTTCATGTTGACAAGATGAAAGAAATTTTATACGCCACTCAAAACACATTGTAAATTGCGTTGAATCCGGTTTCGTGCTTTTGCCCGTCGTTGGATAGCGTTTGCACCGCTTGTTCCTCCAACCAGTCAAACTCCAAAGGTTTATGAATTTGTTTTGGGAATCTTATGTGGTAAAACTTTAGTTTGCCAACAGCAATTCAAATCTGATTAACATTTGCAAGCTAAAAGTAAAAAAGTACTATGTTTATGTGGCAATGAAATAGTTAGCTGCAACCAGGCTACACTCTTTTCTAAACGAATCTAAATAATGAATACAGACTGGCATTTCCCCATAATGATATTCGCTTCACTCATTGTATTTTTTATTGTTATTAGAATTGTTTTATCGAAAGAGCAATTTTATCAGAAATATATTTCAATCATATTGCTTTCTATTTTAGTTGTAATAGTTGGAATGCTGTTTGGCAGATATGGAGCAATATTGGGTTTGAAATGGTGGATATATTATCCCATCCCAATGTTGATGACAGTATTATTACCTCCACTTGTTTTAAAGTTGAATACGAAAAAGACGATGCTGTATTTAGTGTTAAGTTTTCTATCCGCACCATTTATTCATATAGTATTTTCATTTTTTATTAGTTGGACAGAATATATGCCGTTTTGGAAAATTCCATATATAAAGGACTTCCTTTAATAAAGCGAAGGCTGCAGCTGGCATCGGTTTCACGCCGCCGTGCTGAGTAGTTGCCGCCGCCTCGCCTTGTTCGACTTTTCTCATTGGCGTCAAGTTAATTTTTGAATAAACAACCTACAACCACTAACCATAAAGAGTTTGAGGCCGTTTGTTGATAAAAGATTTAATGATGAGTTGTAAGTTCTAATGTTGAATGGAGATGTTAGAGCCTGGCCTCCCTCTCCCTGTTCGACTTGCCCAGGCGGGCTTTGGAGAGGTCCCGATAGCTATCGGGAGAGGGTGAGGTCTGAAAGCGCCAAAGTGAAACAAAAGCACAAGAGTAAAACGCAACAGTAAATAGTAACAAAGCTGTTGGGCTCAAAAGGACAATCCTTAACTTGATGCCTTTCCCGACTTTTCGGTAGGCTCCCGGCCGGCCTTTGCAAAAGTTTACAGGTTTATTTTGGGGCGCTAATGCGGTAATGCTTTGTTTTGCAAACAGGGGTTGAAATTTTATAGACATTTATGAGCCAAAGGCAAAAAAGTACTATGTTTATGTGGCGATGGAAAAGTTGGCTGCAAGGCTATGAAAAAATTTCACACCCAATCAATTTATGCAATCTTTAAAATCCAGTATAAAATATTTATTTCAAATTACCAATACACTTCCGGTATTGGACAGAATAAATTTTAAAATTGCCAAATGGGAAAATAGACATAGCAATTTACAATTCAAAAAAAGTTGTCCGGATTTTGTATTGCCATCTGATTATTATTTATATGAAACATACAAACTAGATTACAAGCTATATAAAGAAGACGGACTGTTATGTGCTAAAGAAATTAATGAATGGACTTCAAAATATTTGCCTGAAACTAAAACAATACTTGAATGGGGCTGCGGTGTGTCAAGAATTATCAGGCATTATGAAAATTTTGTAAATAAAGACTCAAGACTTTTTGCTTGCGACATCAATAGTGAAATGATTAATTGGAGTAAACAAAATATTCCAAATGTAGCCTTTGAATTAACGAGTTATAATCCACCAACAAAATATCAGGCAAAGACTTTTGATCTTGTATTTGCACTTTCTGTTTTCACT
>JBBQUI010000209.1:0-4144 GCA_038212575.1 Flavobacteriales bacterium | reverse complement strand
CCAACAACTACAATAGCTGAAAATCCGAAGGCACGACCACCTTTGGTCACCTTGGTTACACGTTGTACACCTACCAAACGGTCTTTCAATTCAAGACCTCCTGGTTTTACTAATTCTACGTTTTTATAATCTTGATACATACTATGTACTTAAAATTTGAGGCCACCTTCGCGTGCACCTTCAGCTAATGATTTTACTCTTCCGTGGTAAAGGTAACCGCCTCTGTCAAAAGCGATGGCTTCTACACCTGCTTTTACTGCTTTCTCAGCGATTGCTTTTCCTACCAATTTTGCAGCTTCAGTTTTGTTTACTTTTGAAGCGTCAATGTCTTTATCTCTTGAAGATGCAGCGGTAATGGTCTTTCCATTTACATCGTCAATAATTTGAGCGTATATTTCTTTGTTGCTGCGGAAAACAGCTAAACGTGGGCGACTTTCAGTCCCCTCAACCGTTTTTCTGATCCTCATGCGCAAGCGCTCTCTTCTTTCGTACTTTGATAATGCCATGTCGATTTTCGATTTTAGATTTCGGATTTTAGATTTACTGAACCTTCAATAAACTTGAATGACCGAAAAATATATTTTATGCAGATTTACCTGCTTTTCTTCTTAATTGTTCACCTACAAACTTGATACCTTTTCCTTTGTAAGGTTCTGGCTTACGGAAGCCACGGATTTTTGCCGCTACTTGCCCTACCAATTGTTTGTCGTGTGAAGTTAGTTTTACGATTGGGTTTTTACCTTTATCAGATACCGTTTCAACTTTTACTTCTGGAGCGATCTCCAAAACGATGTTGTGTGAATATCCTAAAGCCAAATCCAATTTTTGTCCTTGGTTGCTTGCGCGGTAACCCACACCTACCAATTCCAATTGTTTGGACCAGCCGTTGCTTACGCCTTCAATCATATTATTGATCAGAGATCTGTAAAGACCGTGCTTTGCAGTGTGGTCTTTTGAATCTGAAGGGCGTTCAACTAATACTTGTCCGTCTTCTATTTTTACGGTTACATCAGAATATTCCTGAGTTAACTCGCCTAATTTTCCTTTTACGGTAATTACGTTGTCTTTTACATCAACTGTAACTCCTTGTGGGATTGCTACCGGGTTTTTACCTATTCTTGACATTTCTTTGTCTATTTTTTAGTAAACGTAACACAATACTTCACCACCAACATTCTGTTCCTTGGCCTGTTTGCCAGTCATAACTCCTGAAGAAGTAGAAACTATGGCAACACCCAAACCGTTCAGAATACGAGGAAGTTCTGTTGAACCTGCGTATTTACGTAAACCTGGTTTACTTATTCTTTGAATTTTCTTGATCACCGATTCTTTGGTAAGCTTGTCGTATTTCAACGCAATTTTGATGATACCTTGTGGGGTACTTTCGTCATCAAATTTGTAGCTTAAAATGTAACCTTGATCAAAGAGGATTTTTGTAATCTCCTTTTTAAGATTTGAAGCTGGAATCTCTACTACGCGATGTCCGGCTTTCGCAGCATTTCTAACACGTGTTAGATAATCTGAAATTGGATCTGTAATCATTTATTTGAATTTGCGGAAGTGGTTTTTGGAATATCCCAAACCTACAACCAGTTTTTACTTTTTCTTTTGAACAGAAAAACCTGTTCTTACCAAGATGCTTTACGCACTCCTGGAATTAACCCCGAATTTGCCATTTCACGAAAAATTACACGTGAAACCCCAAAAGTTCTCATATATCCTCTTGGTCTTCCGGTCAATTTGCAACGATTGTGCAAACGTACTGGTGAGGCATTTTTTGGTAGTTTTTGCAAACCTTCCCAATCGCCAGCTTCTTTTAAAGCTTTGCGTTTGGCAGCATACTTCAATACCGTTTTTTGTCTCTTAACCTCGCGGGCTTTCATTGATTCTTTAGCCATCTCTTAGTTCTTTTTAAAGGGTAATCCCAATTCTTGTAATAATGATTTCGCTTCTTTATCGGTACTTGCAGAAGTGATGAACGTAATGTTCATACCTTCAATTTTCTTCACTTTATCGATATCGATTTCTGGGAAGATAATTTGTTCGGTGATTCCCAAAGAGTAGTTTCCTCTTCCGTCAAAACCGGTTGCTTTAATTCCGTTAAAGTCACGTACCCTTGGCAAAGCTGAAGTTACCAACCTGTCTAAAAATTCGTACATACGCTCTCCTCGCAACGTAACTTTCACACCAATTGGCATTCCTTTACGCAGTTTGAAGTTTGCAACGTCTTTTTTAGAGTTTGTTGAAACCGCTTTTTGCCCGGTTATCTTTGTGAACTCATCAACCGAATAGTCAATAAGTTTTTTGTCAGCCACTGCTGCACCCACTCCGCGGGAAACAACAATACGCTCCAATTTTGGTACCTCCATGACGTTTTTGTAACCAAATTCGTCAGTAAGTGAATTGATCACTCTGCTTTTGTACTCTTCTTTAAGTCTTGGTGAATATGCCATAACTATATTGCTTGATTCGATTGTTTTGAAAACCGTACTTTTTTACCATTTTCGGTTTTGTAACCTACACGTGTTGCTTTTCCAGATTTTGGATCAACCAGTGAAAGGTTTGAAATATGGATAGGAGCTTCTTTTTTTGCAATTCCACCTTGTGGGTTTTTTGCGCTTGGCTTCTCATGTTTTGAAACCATATTTACTCCTTCTACGATTGCTTTGTTTTTGTCAAGGAATATTTTCATCACTTTACCTTCAGAACCTTTATGGTCCCCGGAAGTAACTACTACTGTATCGCCTGATTTTATTTTAAGCTTTGCCATCTTGGTATTCATATTAAAGCACCTCTGGTGCCAATGATACTATTTTCATAAATTGCTTGTCGCGAAGCTCTCTTGCTACCGGGCCAAAAACACGTGTTCCTCTCATTTCACCCTGTGGGTTTAAAAGTACACAAGCGTTGTCGTCAAAACGGATGTAAGAACCATCAGGTCTTCTTATTTCCTTAACAGTACGTACTACAACTGCTGTAGAAACTGCTCCCTTTTTAATACTTCCGTTTGGTGTGGCTTCTTTTACAGAAACTACAATTTTATCACCAATAGAAGCATACCTTCTTTTAGTACCGCCCAATACACGGATGGTAAGTACTTCCTTAGCACCGGTATTATCTGCGACTTTGAGTCTTGATTCTTGTTGTAACATAATTACTTCGCTCTTTCAATTATTTCTACTAATCTCCAACATTTAGTTTTACTCAAAGGTCTTGTTTCCATGATCTTTACAGTATCACCTTCGTTGCAGTTGTTTGTCTCGTCGTGTGCTACGTATTTTTTCGTTTTCAACACGAACTTTCCGTACATAGGGTGTTTTACTTTTTTCACCTCTGCAACTACAATGGATTTGTCCATTTTGTTGCTGGTTACTACACCTATACGCTCTTTTCTTAAGTTTCTTTTAATTTCTTCCATCTTTCAGCTGTACAATTATTGCACTTCTCTATTAGTTAGTTCCGTCGCTATTCTTGCTATCACCCTTCTCTGGGATCTTAGTTGAACTGGATTTTCCAACGGCGAAATGGTATGAGCCATTTTAAGGTCTGAATAAGCTTTTCTTGAGTCAGCAAATGCTTCCTGAAGTTCAGCCGTTGATGCTTTTTTAATTTCTGATTGTTTCATCGTTCAAAAAATTATGCTTGGAAATCCCGAGACATTACAAATTTAGTTTTAACGGGAAGCTTTTGTGCCGCAAGGCGCAATGCTTCTTTTGCTGTTTCAAGGGTAACCCCAGATACTTCGAAAAGCATTCTTCCTGGTTTAACCACAGCAGCGTAATATTCTACAGCACCCTTACCTTTACCCATACGTACTTCAAGAGGTTTTTTGGTGATTGGTTTATCTGGGAATATCATAATCCAGATAGAACCTTCTCTTTTCATAAAACGGGTAGCGGCGATACGAGCAGCTTCAATTTGTCTTGCTGTAAGAAATTCTGATTCCAACGATTTTATACCGAAGGTTCCGTATGCTAGCTGGTTGCCACGACCGGCATCGCCTTTCATACGGCCTTTCATTTGTTTACGGTACTTTGTTCTTTTAGGTTGTAACATTTTCTTCTATTTAAAAAATTACTTTCTGCGACGTGCTTTGTTGCCACCGCGTCCTGCTGGAGCTCCTTTGCCACCACTCTTTTTGCCG
>JBBQUI010000208.1:0-4180 GCA_038212575.1 Flavobacteriales bacterium | reverse complement strand
TTTTGCAGAAGGCTGGAAAGGCAGTTTCGAAACAGCTGGACTTGATCCTTTCCGTACCGAAAAAGCCAAAGCCAAAGCAGCAATCATCCGCGAAAAAGGCGTGAATGGAGACCGTGAAATGGCCTATTCACTTTGGTTGGCGGGATTCGAAGTGAAAGACATTCACATGACCGATCTGATTGCCGGTCGTGAAAACCTGGAAGATGTGCAGATGATCGTCTTCGTGGGTGGATTCTCCAACTCAGATGTTTTAGGTTCGGCGAAAGGCTGGGCAGGCGCATTCTTGTACAATCCAAAAGCAAAGCAAGCACTCGACAACTTTTATGCAAGACCTGATACGCTTAGCCTAGGAGTTTGCAACGGTTGCCAGCTGATGGTGGAACTTGGCTTGATAACTCCTGAACACGATGAGAAACCAAAAATGCTTCACAATGCTAGCCACAAGTTTGAATCTACTTTCCTCAATGTAACCATTCCTCAAAATGAGTCTGTGATGTTCCGTTCACTGAGCGGACAGCGATTGGGCGTATGGGTAGCACACGGTGAAGGCAAGTTTTCCCTTCCAAAAGCGGAAAGTGAATACCAAGTCAGCATGAAGTTCAGCTATGAAGCCTATCCGGGCAATCCAAACGGTTCGGACTATTCAGTAGCCGGAATCGCCACCGCCGACGGCCGTCACTTGGCGATTATGCCACATATCGAGCGAAGCCTGAAGCCATGGAACTGGGCACACTACCCAGCAGATCGCAAAGATGACTTTACTCCATGGATGGAGGCTTTTGTGAATGCGAGGGAGTGGGTGGAGGAACGTAGCTAAACTTCGGCATTCGACGTTCGGCGTTCATCATTCCATATTAATTATTTACGATTTACGAGCTGGAATTGAACTTCAATCGTTATTTAGAATTCTGGCGTTTTCTTATTTAAAGGTTAAATATTTTTTCTCACGGAGACGCAGCGGCGCAGCGAAAAAGGGAAGGTTTCAGTTTTTAGGAGTTTGAAGGTTGGGAAGTTAGAATGATGCAACTCCCGCTTTGGAATCGGCTCTATTTTGAAATTAAATTTTTAATAAAGGGGGTTAGAGCCTGCTCCGGGAATATTCGGAATGGTTTTTCATAAAATCAGTATCCAAAAAATAAAGCGCCAATTTGGCGATCTATAAAAAAAATTGTAAAACCGTTTCTATCGATCCAAAAAAGGAAAGGATATTCGGAAAATCCGTATCCACAAGTAATTTAGCAATAATACCCTTCCGTGTAACCCGACAAATGTTCCCAGACAACAGAGAAAAGTTTGACAATCCTGCCAAAAAGCTTCTCCACGACAAACACCCATTGAGATAAAAGTAAGTGCTGCAGTCTCATTTGGGTGTTAATATTTTGTACTTGAATGTAGCAAATCGAAGCAACAAGTGTATTAAAATCGAACAAGTTGAAATAAAAAGTTGTCTAAAATATTGATATTTAGGTAGTTATATTTTGGCACCAACTTTGGCGATAGCAGTTAAAGGGATCACCCCCTCAGTATTTGGCCTATTTTTCATTGAAAATCGACATTTTAAGTCATGATAAAGAACAATCTAAAAATCGCTATCCGGATACTCTGGAAAAACAAACTTTTTTTATTAGTCAATATACTGAGCTTGTCACTGAGTATGGCGGTTGGTGTTATTCTTTTTGCTGGCCTAAAAGCCGATTACGATACAGACCACTTTCATCCGGAATTAGATCAAATAGTGCGGATACTCACGCAGGAAACAATTGAGGGGGAACAAACCAAATGGGCAACAGCTCCATTGCCATTAGCGACTCAAATGGAAAGCGTCTCCTTTGTTGAAAAAACGGTAAAAGTTCGTTTGGCAGGAAAACATAACTTGCAAACCGACAAGGGTGATGTACCTATTGACATAAAATTTTCAGAGCCTTCTTTTTTTGATGTTTTTGGCTTTAAACTGCTGTCAGGTAATGCACAAAGCCTTACCAATAACCCCACTACGCTTTTTTTAACTGAAAAAACAGCAAAAAAAATATTTGGAAACACGAATGTTTTAGGACAAACTGTCCAATTTGAAAATTTAGGTTCTTATACCGTTGGGGGAATTATCCAAGACCCGCCTTTAGAAACACATCTACCCATTGAGGCAATGTTATCTATTAATTCTGCTGAAATGCTTGAAAAAAAAGGAGCAATCAGTAGTATTTCACAAGATTGGGGAGGCTTCAAGAGTTCAGCATTTTATGCCCGTTTAAAATCAGAAGGTAATTTAGAGCAACTTAATGCAACGCTCCAGAACTATAATCGGAAATTGGATAAGAGCAATCTTCAATTTTTGGCACAACCCATAGAAGATATTACCCCTGGAAACAATGACATTAAAAATGACCTCAACGCGGGCGTCAATTGGACGGGCATAAAAACGCAGCTATTCATAATTCTAGCCTTGACTCTTTTATCTGCTTTCAATTATATCAGTTTGTCATTAGCGCGTGCCTTCTCCCGGGCGCAAGAAGTAGGTATTCGCAAAACGATAGGCGCAAGAAGAGGACAAATTATTGGTCAATTTTTAATGGAATCAACCCTTGTCGCCCTATTTGCTTTGTTCTTTACAGTGCCATGTGTTGCTATTTTAATGCACTATATACCCGATATGGAGGTGGCGTTTTCCTGGGATCCAATCTTAATTTTAGGCTTGTTAACCTACGCAGTTATCACAGGCTTAGTCGCAGGGGCATTTCCGTCATGGCTATTGTCAGCGTTTCAGCCTATACAGGTTTTGCGTAAAATGAAGAATATAAAGCTGTTCCGGGGTGTTGCTGTTTACAAAGCTTTGATTGTCGTTCAATTATCTGTGACCATCATGTTTATGATATTGGTTGTCATAGTGGCCGATTATGATAGAAAAAACAATGCAATCATCAGCTCAACCGTACCATACAATGTTCTTACACTTGATTTAAAAGGTGAAAAATATCAAAACCTGCAAAACGAAATAAGTCAGTTAAGTCAGGTAGAAACGACTTTGGCCACTAACTGGTACTATGAGCCCATTAAAATGGGTAAAGATTCTGTAACGCTAAACGATAAAACGTTGGAAATAAATTACGTAAGTATTGACCCACGAACAATTGAAACAGAAGGTATCAGCTTAATAGCTGGGCAAAATTTTCCTGAAAATATGCCTCAAAGTACGGAACAATATGTGTTGGTGAATGAAGCTGCCGCAAAATTATTGGAATCTAAATCGGAGAATTTAACGGGGCAAACTATATTACTGGACTCTGCCTATGTACAAGTCATTGGCATCATGCCCAACGAAATTATTGGACAAACAAACCCTTTAATATATCGGTATTTGCCAAATGAAATAACCACCTTGACCATAAAATTAAAGCCAAATACAGAAATGGAAGCGACCAAGGCCATTCAATCCTTATGGAAAGACCATTTTCCTGAGAAAACAGCAAATCTTTATAACTTAAAAGAGTATCGTTATTCAGGAGAAATCAGTGGAGAAATGGAAATTTTTGGAGGCTCTGCCCTGATTGTCATGATAATCGCTGCTTTGGGCATTTTAGGCATAGCCAGTTACTCCGTAGAAACGCGCACTAAAGAACTGGGTATAAGAAAAATATTGGGAGCAAACAAAATCATATTGGTGTGGACAGTTACCAGGAATTTTGGCATTCTTATCCTGATTGCGGGACTTATCGGTATTCCGGCTGGTTTGTTTGGCGGTGATTTAATAAGACAAGATATAGGCAGCAGTCTTGTTGATTTGAGTTTTATAAATATAAGCATAGGCTTTGGTGTGGTTGCCATACTCGGGCTATTGATTGTCCTATCCCAAACCATTCGAGCGGGCCAAATTGAACCTGTAAAAGTTTTAAAATCAGAGTAAAAAAGGTAAAACATTCATTGGCAGGTTATGACGATGGCGAGACAAATAATTCTATTCCGCGACACCAAGACTACAATGTAACGACCGACTACAAGTTGCGAGAAGAGGGGCACATGTTGCTAACAAAATGTTTCCCGGCCTGGGTGTAGTTTGCAACTACACCCTAATATCCGGACCGATTTATAATCGGAAACAACTCAAATCTAGCGTCCGCTATGAAATCGAATTGCAAATTCGTTTGGATAGGAAGGCGTATTACAAACTACGCCTAGCGTCCGTCTG
>JBBQUI010000207.1:0-4270 GCA_038212575.1 Flavobacteriales bacterium | reverse complement strand
TGGCAATTTTGGTGGTTGCTTTTCCTTTTATTGTAAAAAAAGAAAACTTCAAAAAACTGAAATCGCTTCCCATAGCCATATTTTTAGGTCTTTTTGTATACCTATGGATTGATTCGTTTAGCAGCGGAAGACTGCTAGAAGATTTCAATATCATTAAAAAAGTAATGATTGCCGTGGGCCTCGCCATACTTTACATACCAGTGGCTGATGCAAAGAAAATTAACAGTGCTATTATATTTTCATCCCTAGCAGCTGTCCTTTTTTCGGTCTATAATTTTGTGCTTATTACCGATGCCACTGGAAGTTTTGCTCTCGGAGACTCTCCACAGGTTGTAGAATCATTGTTGATAGATAGACTATATTTGGGGCTTCTCAGCACCTTCAGTATTTTGATTTCCTTTCAGGCAATTCAAAAAAAGTACCACCCAAATAACAATTATTATTTAGCCAACATCCTGATTAATGCTTTATTCATCATTTTGATCGCTTCAAAAATTGCCCTTGTTTCGCTGTTTATATTATTATTGATTAAGCAGTTTTATGGCAAACGGAAAATTTGGAAGATTGTAATTGCAATAGCTACAATCATAGCGATAGTGGGATTGTTCTTTATTATTAAAAATGAAAAAGGCATTCAGTTAATGCAAGCAGAGAACCATAGAAATCCCCCTGCGTTTATTGAAAACTCAATGACCTATGAATTAAGGGTGGTGGTATGGAATTGCGCACAAACTATCATCAATGAACAAGGCTTTACTTTAACAGGAATTGGTTTTGACGCAACCAAAGATCAATTGGTTTCCTGTTACGAAGCCCAAATTTCCAATCCAAAGAAAAAGGAAAAATTTGTTTCCGAACGTTATAATACTCATAACCAGTTTTTGGATTTTTACATAAGTGCTGGGTTTATAGCCCTGTTGCTTTTCCTAATTTTCATTGTCCTCAGTTTTATTTCAGCCCGAAAACAGTTTTTCCCTATTGCAATGTTGGCGGTATTGCTGATGTATTGTATGATTGAAAATCTCTTTCACAGGCAAATTGGAGCTTACTATGTAGGGTTCATTTTAATTGTGCTAATGACGAGGACTGAAGGGATTGAAAACAACAGAATAAATAACTTATAAAAAGAATTGCAAATTGTATTTTTGCAATCATTAAATTTAAAAGATACCCGCCTGCGCGGGCATGTGTATGAAAATTTCAGTAATAGGAACAGGCTACGTAGGCCTTGTAACAGGAACTTGTTTAGCCGAAACAGGAAACGAAGTAGTTTGTGTTGATATAGACAAAGATAAGGTTGAGAAAATGCGCAACGGCGTGGTACCAATCTATGAGCCACATTTGGACGTTCTTTTTGAAAGAAATATTAAAGCAAATCGCTTAAAATTCACCACGTCCTTGGAAGAAGGTTTGGAACACGGCGATATTATTTTTCTTGCGCTGCCCACCCCAGAAGATGAAGATGGCTCTGCAGATCTTTCCTATGTTCTCAATGTTTCCGAAGAGATTGGAAAAAAAATAAAGAGTTATAAAGTAATTGTAGACAAAAGCACCGTGCCGGTAGGTACCGCCGAAAGAGTACATGCCGTAATCTCCAAAAATGCTATTTGTGAATTCGACGTTGTTTCCAATCCAGAGTTTCTTCGAGAAGGTTTTGCCGTTGACGATTTTTTGAAACCCGAGCGCATCGTTGTTGGTTCCAGTAGTGAAAGAGCCACAGCTTTAATGCAAAAGCTTTACGGGCCATTTGTACGCTCAGGAAACCCAATCATCGTAATGGATGAAAAGTCGGCAGAGCTTACAAAGTATGCTGCAAACTCATTCTTGGCAACCAAAATCACTTTTATGAACGAAATTGCTAATTACTGCGAGAAGGTAGGTGCCGATGTAGATATGGTCCGTGCCGGAATGGGCACCGATAGTCGCATTGGCAAGCGCTTTCTTTTTCCCGGAATTGGTTATGGTGGGTCTTGCTTTCCAAAAGACGTGAAAGCGCTTCAAAAAGCGGGAAAAGATAAAAACTATGATTTCAAAATATTGAATTCGGTAATCGAAATCAATTCGGCCCAAAAAACAATTTTACTTCCGAAAATTGAAAAATATTTCAATAACGATTTAAAAGGAAAAACAATTGCCATTTGGGGATTGGCCTTTAAACCCGAAACGGATGATATCCGCGAGGCCCCGTCCATTGATATGATGGAAGCTTTGTTGGATAAAGGCGTAAAACTTCAAGTTTTTGATCCCGAGGCGATGCCCAATATTGAAAAACGTTTCGGCAATAAATTGAATTATTCAGATTCTATGTACGCAGCACTCGAAGGAGCAGACGGCTTGCTTATTTGCACGGAATGGAGCATATTTAGAACTCCGGATTTTTCGAAATTGAATCAGCTTTTAAACAATCCTGTAGTTTTTGACGGAAGAAATTTATACGATGTAAATGATATGGAAGCAGAAGGATTTACCTATGTTTCCATAGGAAGAAAAGCAACCCATTTATGAAATACCCATTAACAGATTATAACCTAACTGAAGACATATTGGGGTATTCCATACTCCTATTTCTCAAATATTAAATACAGATGAAAAAACGCGTATTGATTACAGGTGCAGCTGGATTTTTGGGCTCGCATCTTTGTGATAAATTTATTGCTGAGGATTTCCACGTTATCGCAATGGACAATCTTATTACAGGTGATCTTAAAAACATTGAACATCTTTTTAAGCTGGAGGCATTTGAATTCTACCACCACGACATTACCAAATTTGTACATGTGCCAGGAAAGGTAGATTACATTCTACACTTTGCTTCGCCTGCAAGCCCGATAGATTATTTAAAAATACCCATTCAAACCCTGAAAGTGGGCTCTTTGGGAACACATAATCTTTTAGGATTGGCAAAAGAAAAAAATGCCCGTATTTTGATCGCCTCTACTTCTGAAGTTTACGGAGATCCTTTGGTGCATCCACAGACTGAGGAATATTATGGGAATGTAAATACCATTGGACCTCGTGGTGTTTATGACGAAGCTAAACGCTTTCAGGAATCCATTACCATGGCCTATCACAGGTTTCACGGTTTGGAAACCCGAATCGCGCGTATTTTCAACACTTACGGACCAAGAATGCGATTGAACGACGGACGCGTAATTCCTGCATTTATTGGACAATCCTTGCGTGGAGAGGATCTTACCGTTTTTGGAGATGGTATGCAAACACGCTCCTTCTGCTATGTAGATGATGAGGTGGAAGGTTTGTACCGTTTGTTGCTCTGCGATTATGCACTGCCCGTAAACATTGGCAATCCCGAGGAAATAACCATTCTTGATTTTGCTAACGAAATTATCAAACTAACCGGAACTGAGCAGAAAATTATTTTCAAACCATTGCCACAGGATGACCCTATGCAACGCGAACCGGATATTTCCAAAGCAAAGGAAATATTGGGTTGGGAACCAAAAATTTCGAGAGAAGAAGGAATGAAGAAAACCTTCGAATATTTTAAAAATCTTTCAAAAGAAGAACTTTTCAAAAGCGAACATAAAGATTTTTCAAAGCACAATAGATAAGAATAGATGTTTAAAAGTGGAAGATACTCCGGATTTTTAAGGCCTATTTCTTATGGAATAGATTTTTTCTTTATCCATTTCTTCGCTTTTGAATTTTTTGGAGAGCTTTTTCCATACTTTAATTATATTGTTTTTTTGACCATTGCCTGGCTATTGCTTTCATTGCGTTCTGGTTTTTACGAAATCTATAGATTTACACATCTTGCCAAGATTATATCCTTAATTGGAAAACAGGGTATTGTTTTCGTATTGATTGTTTTTTCCTTTTTTGGCTTTTATAATGAATTGACTACTTCGGCATCAATCATTTTTAAATATATTGTTTTGGTGATGCTCTGCATTACCATTGTAAAATTAGGTGTTTTCTATCTGTTGAAGAAGTACCGCTTACATCTGGGAGGTAACGTACGTAAAGTTGTAATTCTAGGACTTAATCAAAAAACAGATCAACTTCGAAAGTTTTTTACCAACAATCCAGTTTATGGCTATAAACTTTATAAAACCTTCGATTTAAAAGGGCCTAACAAGGTTTCCATAGAGGAGTGTATGGATTATATTATGAAGGAAGAAATAGATGAGGTTTATTCTTCAGTGGCCGAAATTGGGAATAGAGATTTGATCAAACTCATGGACTTTGTTGACAACAATCTAAAGATTCTAAAATTCCTTCCGGACAATAAAGAAATTTATAGCAAAAA
>JBBQUI010000206.1:0-4272 GCA_038212575.1 Flavobacteriales bacterium | reverse complement strand
ACACTGCCTGAAACACTCATATTTGAAGATGTTTACTTCAATGGCTTTTACAATTGGACTGTTTCCGGCCAAGTCTTTGATTATGTAATTGAATTGGGAACCAATGACACCAGAATGCTTACATTAACAAACCAGCAAGGTGATACTGCAATATACGGCAATTCAGCTTTAAGTATTGATTATAATGTAGCATTTCAATTTGCACTATTTCCAAACCCTACACAAAATGAATTGTTTTTAACTTCAAAAAGCACTTCAGAAAATCTGGCCATCAAAATTTTCAACATAGAAGGCAAACTTTTAACTACTCAAAGTGTAGTGAGTGAAAATCAAATTTCAATAGATGTTTCAAACCTTACAAGCGGCATGTATTTTTTAAATATTGAAGACGAAAACAGCAATACAACTTTTAAAAAGTTTATCAAGGAATAGTATCTAAAAATTCTATAAACAAAAAGAGGCTGATTGATTTCAGCCTCTTTTTGTTTATAGAATATAGATTTTTTAATCAATATAATAAATATACCCAATATTCAACCAATAAATCCATTCATTGGCTTTGTTTTCGGGCACTGGTGTTGTTCCGTTATTGTCAAAACTTGGGTTTAATCCATCTACCCAATCCGAAAAGTAATGTTCCCAACGGCTATCAAGCATTAAATCACTCAAAGGGGTCAATTTATAACGGATTCCAACACTTGCTACCACACCCCAAGTGGAACCAGGATCCTGTTGAAAGGCATTGTAATATTTATCGGGAGTGGATACGGGACTATTTAATGGACCAAAAGATGATTCAACTTCTGGATCAAAATTAACATAATGCACTCCAAAGCTTATAAATGGCGCAATCTTGTAGCCGCCGGCCATAAAATCGCGAATGCTCAAAGGAAAATATTCAAGTTGTGAACCAATTTCAAAAACGGTAACCGAACCGCTCATGGCCCGAAGTTGGTCTGCGAACAGTGAAGTTTGGTCAGGCTCTACCCAGCGGCCAAAATGTTCCAAATTAGTTTTGTGGTAATCTATTTCATTCCGCACCTTAAAATGGTCGTTGAAATATGTATCGCGGGTATAACAGTTACAGTCCGCACGATAGGAAAAGTTGAGATAATGAATAAGACCTATCCCAAATCCAGTATTTTTTGCATTGGTTTCAAAGTTGTTCCGCTGGCCAAAATCTGAATAAAAAACTACGGGGCCGGTAATTAAACCCACTTCGTGAGAAAAGCCAAATTGGCTGTAAGCTTCTTGTTTAGAGAATATCAACAAGAAGAATACCAATAGCAAAAATCTGGTATTCATTATAGATATAGGTTTAGATTGAGACATAGCAAATATATAAAAACATGTTTAACAGTGAAATTAATAATGCTATTTAGCTAATTTGTAAAAAATTGGCGCACAGTTTTTATCATAACGCTTATATTTGTGCCTTCCTTATGTAAATGCTTTATTTAATGTGTTTTTTTATCAAATTCAAATAGAAATTATTTGATAAAGTACATTGAAACAAACAGATATCAATGGAATTCGCTAAAAGTAAAATAAAAAATTAAACAATGAAGCAAAGTATAAAAGATTTCATTTCTGAAGTTGAAAAACTCAATCCCAATGAACCTGAATTTCTGCAGGCAGTAACCGAGGTTGCTGAAACCGTAATCCCATTTATTGAAAAAAACGAAAAATATGCCAACAAAAAACTTTTGGAAAGAATGGTCGAGCCAGAGCGCACTATTCTTTTTCGTGTGCCATGGACGGATGATAAAGGAGAAATACAGGTAAACAAAGGGTATAGAATTCAATTCAATTCAGCAATTGGCCCATATAAGGGCGGCTTGCGTTTTCACCCTTCCGTAAACCTTAGTATTCTTAAGTTTTTAGGTTTTGAACAAACTTTCAAAAACAGCTTAACCACACTCCCAATGGGCGGTGGGAAAGGAGGTTCCAACTTCGACCCAAAAGGGAAAAGTGATAATGAAGTGATGCGTTTCTGCCAAAGTTTTATGACAGAGCTTTCAAGGCACATTGGCCCAGATACTGACGTTCCAGCGGGTGATATTGGCGTTGGCGGTCGTGAAATTGGCTTTATGTTTGGCCAGTACAAACGTATCCGTAACGAATTTACGGGAGTCTTTACCGGAAAAGGCCGTTCTTATGGCGGTTCGCTAATCCGTCCTGAAGCTACCGGATATGGAAACGTTTACTTTGCAAAAAACATGCTTGCAACCAAAGGTGAAAGCTTCAAAGGAAAAACAGTAGTTATTTCTGGTTCTGGAAACGTTGCCCAGTATGCTGCTGAAAAAGCAATTGAGTTTGGCGGGAAAGTAGTTACTTTTTCAGATTCTGCCGGATATATTTATGATTCGGAAGGAATCAACGAAGAGAAACTGGCTTTCGTAATGGATTTAAAAAATGAAAAACGCGGCCGTATTTCAGAATACACTAAAAAATATACAGGCGCAAAATATGTTGACGGAAAACGTCCGTGGGAAGTGAAATGTGATATTGCATTACCTTGCGCAACCCAAAACGAACTTAATGGTGAAGAAGCCAAAATGTTATTGGAAAATGGCTGTACGTGTGTGGGCGAAGGCGCAAACATGCCTTGTACGCCAGAAGCAATTACAGAATTCCAAAAAGCAAAGATTTTGTTTTCTCCCGGAAAAGCTTCAAACGCTGGTGGTGTGGCAACTTCTGGTTTGGAAATGTCGCAAAACTCATTGCGTTTAAGTTGGACCGCTGCTGAAGTTGATGAAAAACTTCACGGTATTATGAACGATATTCACGCCGCCTGCGTTCAGTACGGAAAAGATGGCGATGGGTATGTAGATTACGTAAAAGGTGCAAACATTGCGGGCTTCGTAAAAGTTGCAGACGCAATGCTCGCCCAAGGAGTGGTATAATACTCAAATCAAAAATAGGTCAAAGCCTTTCCAATTTTCTTTCTTCATTTTGAAAGATATTGAAAGGCTTTTTCAAATTAATACGGCATGAAAAATGAATAGGTTTTATAAAGCCGAAAATTATATTTCCCTAGCCCTAAATGGTAATAATTTTCTCAATTATGTTATATTTTAATGATTTTTTCATCCTTTAGGGCTGGGGAAAGAAAAAAATCCGATCTGCTGTCTTTTCTATTAATCGTGGTAATACCGCAATAAATACTATTTTAGCGTGTTAATAAACAAAACCAGTTTTTCTATGAAGCGGTGGGCCATTGCTTTCTTAATGATAATTCCCTTTCTGGCAAACGCCCAGAACTTCGAAGACCGTTGGACGGGCCATTTTTCTTATGTTTCCGTTAAGGATATTTCGCAGGGGGACAACAAAATTTTTGTAGGAGCTGAAAATGCCGTGTTTACCTATGATCTTTCTACAAACGCAACCAAAACCCTATCAACCGTTAATGGCTTGTCGGGAGATTTTATTACCACTATTCATTACAGTGAAGCTTTTGGGCTGTTGATAATTGGCTATGAAAACGGACTGATAGAGATTGTGAAAAATGGAGAAGAAAACGTTCTCAAAGTAGTTGATATTCTGGACAAACAGACTATTCCGCCAGACAGAAAGCGAATTAACAATTTCAACGAATACAACGGAAAAATATATATTGCTACCCAATATGGGATTTCTGTTTATAACCTTGAAAGGTTGGAGTTTGGAGACACCTATTTTATTGGTGATGGTGGCGGCCAGATAGACATTGTGCAAACCATCGTCCAGGAACCTTATATTTTTGCAGCCAGTTCTTCCAATGGAATGCGAAGGGCGCTTGTGGCAGATGACAATTTGATTGATTACCAAAACTGGACCACAATTATAACTGGCGGGTTTATGGCAGCTGAAAAATTGGGCAACGAACTATACGCTTCAAACCGATCTAACGCTATTTTACGCTTCACCCCACAAGGAACCACTAACGTAGTAACTAATTTTAGTTCTGAAGTACTTAAATTCAGATTGGCAGATAATGTTTTGACTATTACCACTAAAAATTCCATTCAAGCTTATTCAGAAGGTTTTGTGCAGGAAGCAGCCGTAAACAATGTGTTAGATTTTGATATTGACCTTCTTTCGGGTTATGGTTTCGGAAACAATTTCTATTTAGGGACAGTTGAAGACGGGCTTTTGATTGTTCCTTTTGGAACTATGCAAGCCACACAGGTTTTGCCCAATGGCCCAATTAGGAATAAACCATTTGCACTTGACGCATCCCCGGGGCAACTATGGGTAAGCTTTGGCGAAGTAGATCGTGATTTTAATCCA
>JBBQUI010000205.1:0-4317 GCA_038212575.1 Flavobacteriales bacterium | reverse complement strand
TTTTGGCGTCATCTTTCAGGACTTTTTTAAGTATGAGTTTACCCTGCGCGAAAACATAGCCGTGGGCAATATAGACGAAGTACAAAACGACGAAGTAATAAGCTACGCCGCCAGCAAAAGCCTTGCGGAACAAGTAGTAAGCGAAATGGCAGACGGGCTGGAACAGCGCCTTGGCAGAAGGTTTTACAAAGGCACCGAACTAAGCGGCGGGCAGTGGCAAAAGGTGGCTCTTGCCCGCGCCTATATGAAGGACGCAGATGTTATGGTGCTGGACGAACCCACCAGCGCCCTGGATGCCCAAGCAGAGTTTGATGTTTTTGAACGCTTTATAGCCCTCACCAAAGGCAAGACCAGCATTATTATTAGCCACCGCTTTAGCACCGTGCGTATGGCAGACCGTATTTTGGTTTTACAAAACGGCCAAGTGTTGGAGCTGGGCACGCACCAACAGTTAATGGCACAGCCAAAATTGTATGCAGAGTTGTTTAAGTTGCAGGCGGCGGGGTATCAGTAAAATAAAGTTGAAAACGAAATTGAAATCGAATTTTGAAAAATAAAATGTAAATTGAAGGTATAAAAAAACCCGGATTCATCACCAGCATCTAATATCTGGGAGAGGAATTACCGGGACAGCAGGTTTCAAATATACGAATAGATAGGTTTGCATTACTGAATTTTGTAAATTTAGGAAATGAAAAAACAACGGATCTATTTGGACACTTCAGTTTTTGGCGGCTTGTATGATGAGGAGTTCAAAGAATTTACCGAACCGCTTTTTGCAAGAATAAAAAATTCTGAATTTACTGTTCTTTATTCGAATATAACGGAAAATGAACTTAAGAACGCGCCATCTGTTATAAATGATTTCATAAAATCGTTGCCGAAAGATTCGATGGAATTTCTAAAATCTGATATTGAAACTGTAAAGCTTGCAAAAAAATATATAGAGGAAAAGGTGGTCGGGGAAACTTCATTTACAGACTGCTTGCATATAGCCTTGGCAACTATAAACAATGCAGATATTTTAGTGAGTTGGAATTTTAAACATATCGTGAACGTTGTTAGGATAGTAGGTTACAATGCCGTAAATACTTCTGAAGGATATAAACCAATAGATATTAGATCACCACGTGAACTTATTAATTATGAAGACTAAAGATAAAACCACAGAAAAGACTTTTGACGCCGTAAAGTTTATGCGCGAACAAAGGGACCGGATAACGAAAGAAATAATAGATTTAAGTCCCGAAGAAATCGTGGAATATTTTGAAGATAATTCTGCAGAGGAGGAAGTAGTAAAGCCTCGCACCTAAAAACCTCCCTCCAAACACATCACTTTTTTACTTTAAAATATGGCAGACCGTATTTTGGTATTGCAAAACGGGCAAGTGCTGGAGCTAGGCACCCACGAACAGTTAATGGCAAACCCAAAACTGTATGCAGAGTTGTTTAAGTTGCAGGCGGCAGGGTATCAGTGAGTGAAATCGAAAACGAAATCGAAATCGAATTTTGAAAAATAATGTAAATTGAAGGCATAAAAAAAACCCGGATTCATCACCAGCATCTAATATCTGGGAGAGGAATTACCGGGATAGCAGATTACAAATATAGGAATAGATTGGCTGGCATTATTGAATTTCGTAAATTTAGGAAATGAAAATACAACGGGTATATTTTGACACTTCAGTTTTCGGAGGATATTTTGACAAGGAATTTGAGGAATTTACCAAACCACTTTTCGAAAGAATAAACTCCTGCTAGCGCGAGCGTCCCGCTCGTGCCAACCACAGTAGAAAAGCATTAAAAGAATAAGGAATGATACTATTAAAATCCATACCCGATGGTCCAGAGATCGACCCCAGATTTTTAAACGTTACTGATGTTCCATTTATCCTGTTTGCAATTATCTTTCTTATTATAATATATTTTAAAATTAAAAAGGCAAAACAGAAAACACGTTAGTGCACGCTTGCAGCGTGTGCTCACAAACCTACTCAACAAATATAAATCCAACAAAGCCACTTTGGGTTTTTCCAAATGTTATGCGTAATTTCCCCCTGGCGCGCTTTTGTAAAGCGTGCCCATCTAAATAGAGCATTTGCAATGCGACCCTCACCCAAACCCCAGCTAGCGCGAGCCCCCCGCTCGTGCCAACAATTACAGTACTATGAAACTAATTAATTCAATAATATCTTTCTTATTTGGATCTTGGTTATTATTTGCAATAATCACATTAGTCTTAAAATTTCCAAATAATTATACAAATTTGAATTTGAATTCAATTGAATCATATGCAATACTTCTTCTTTTCCTTTTTTTTTGGATTCTATTGTTTAAAAAACATACTTGTTCCCTTTCAAAAAAAAGAAATGAAGAAAAGAGGAAAAATTCTGATGATCATCTTGCATATTATCGTTTTGTTAGTGATTTTATTATTTTCATTCAATCAATACGCATATATGAATCCGATAAATATTTTTATAAATATTATCATGATTATATCAATCGTATATTTAGTTACGCACCAAATTATGAGATTAAACGTACCCCGCTAGCGCACGTTTGCAACGTGTGCCCGCAAACCAGTTCAAGAGCAGTAAATCTCCTGGGTGCGCATTTCCAAAATGTGCCCATCTAAATAGCGAATTTGCAATGCGACCCCACACCCAACCAAAAACAATATTTTGTATTTTTAAAGGATGTTCCACAAACACAAAGTAATGCGTAATTTAACAATCGCAAAAAAACAGCATGGAAAACATTAGAATTTATATTGATTATATCGCAAAAATAATGGAGGCGATTGGCGTCTTGACAATTTTCTTTGGTTCCGTTTTCGCAATGGGTAAGTTTCTTGTTCAGCTAAAAAGTAAAAACCCAATTACCTATAAAGAACTGCGGCAAGCGGTTGGAAAAGCAATACTTCTGGGATTGGAAATTTTAATTGCCGCCGATATAATGGCTACGGTAGTTACGGAACCTTCCCTTAAATCGGTTAGCATTTTGGGTCTAATCGTTATAATTAGAACATTTTTAAGCCTTTCGCTTCAGGTTGAATTAGAGGGAAAGTTTCCTTGGCAAAAATTTAAAGTGAACAACAACGAACACGATAAGTGAAAGATTCCCCCTGGCGCGCTTTTTAAAAGCGTGCCCATCTAAATAGAGCATTTGCAATGCGACCCAAATCTACTTTCAAACCCTTTAGACATACTGTTACAAAAGTCATAAAACACTTTAGAAAAAATCTAATTAATGTACCTTGCCGACCTATCAAAAAGTGAAAATTATGCAAGACAATAAAATGCTAAATTATATAAAAGATGTACTGAAAAATATGCCAACAGACTGGTTGGGTCTAACAACACATAGGCTGGATATTTATGATGAAAGCTTGGCTAAAACTCAGTTTTTAGATCAGTTTGAAAAACTATACAATGAAAATACCCCGATAGCTAACGGGACTGAAACAGCAGCCTTAAAAAAACTACCCACCGCTTACGACTATATTCGATTGGGCCATCCATTATCATGTGTATTGGAATGGGGAATTGCCCACTTAAATAATACAACACCAAATAATGTAATCAGTTTTTCTTCAAAGACGGCTCCTATTTTAGCAATTCTACGGAAAAATTTATTGGAGAATATAAATACCCAAATCATTTATACCGGTGAATTACCAGCCTATTTCGATGCTGAAATAGTAAGAAGTATTTACGGTTATAAATTTGAACTAAGGCAAGTTGATAAAGTTGAGGACATTTCTGCCCACGATAGCTATCGGGGTAACGGAAGTACCATTTTCATTTCAGAAAAAGATGAAATCGGCGCTATTGATCTCAATCCAATCCCGATAGCTATCGGGATTGATTTTTTCATCAGTCTTCACGGGAATCTAGGCAGTATTTTAGCAGTAAATGGCGAAGAGAACGAAAGTTACATTTCAGAAATTCAGCACGTAAGAAGAAGAGAGACCATTGCAATGACGCCCGCCAATTGTCTTACTGCCTTAAAATCGCTAACAGAACAAGCTCCTTTAGAGAATAAGAAAAGCAATGTAGAGGCAGACAAAAAAAGTGTCTTAGCTTCCATCAAAGAAATTACCGGCACAACTTCAAAACCTATGGTTGCTTCAAGTGGACTATCTATTCAATATGCCATTATGATGGGGCTCATTCACGATGCGCAAGAAAACCATAAAGGGAAGGCTATCAAATTTATTGTTCCACCAAATTGCTATGGCGGCACAAACGACCAAGCAAGACGCGTTGCTGCATGCCTTGATAATGTAGAAATAGTAGACTTACTAGTGGATGG
>JBBQUI010000204.1:0-4324 GCA_038212575.1 Flavobacteriales bacterium | reverse complement strand
GAGAAGAAATCTTGTAAAGCACAAAAATCTGTAAGTTCTAAATTACCTCTTATATCTAATTCGCGGCATGTTCTCAAATTGTTTAAACCAATTAGATTTGGTAGAATGTCATTATTATAAAATCTTATACTATCAGCAGATAGTAAGTTATTTAAACCTTGAATATCAGAAAGAGAAATATTGTTGCTTATAGTAATTTCATGAGAAATATTTGTGGTTGATTCTAGGCCATAAAGATTTTCGAGAACGGGATTACCTGTTATAATTAATGTAGTAGTTACATTTTTATTTTGTAGACCCTCGATACTTATAAGAGAGGAATTCATTGACAGTTCCAAGTGATATATGTCTGTGTTCAAATTTCCTATACCGTTTAGGTTTGTAAGTGAATTATTGTATGTAAAGCGGAAATAATTATACTCTCCGGTTACAGTTGTTAAATTACTGAGCCCATCAATATTTGTTAGAGAATTACAATTTCTAATAGTTAAGTCACCGCCAAATGAAGTTAAGTTGCTTAGCCAATCAAGATTGGATATTTCAGGGCAAGAAACTAGTATCAATCCATCTCCTATGGAAGTAAGTTGACTTAATCCAGAAAGATCATACAACCTAGCATTAAGTGATAAAGCCAGTTCATGAACTGAGGTTAAATAGTTAAACCCTTCTATTTTTTCTAAGGTATCATTAACTACAATAATAAGTTTGCCATTTAAATCATGAATATTTAAACCTACCGTAGAGATCAAGGAGGGGTTATTGGTAATCCATAAATCACCATTTATCGTTCTTAAACTTTGGAGTGGAGATAAATCGAAAATATCTGTTGTTGTTCCTTCTTCTGGATCACCAATATACAATGTTCCAATTATTTCCACATAATTATTTGCTCCAAAATCATTAACTTCTTCTTGAGATCTCAAAATAACATCCCCCTCATAAATATTCTCCTCAACCATATCATTCAAAGTAATTGTAATTAAAGCATTCTCAGAAACAGCGCCATTCGCCACTTTTACCGTTCCAGAAATGGTAGGATTATTTTCAAAATCATAAAGCGTTTCATCTGCAACTTTTAGTTCTCCCGAAGTGCCGTCAATAGAAAAAGCTCCCGATGGCGTTTGTTCTGTGATTGAAAAAGTAACTGCTCCATCATTTGTATTTCCCTGAATGCTTCCTATTATTTGCCCATTTGCTGGATTTTCATTCATTGTTATGGAGAAATCTGAAGTTGTTACAGTTATTTCTGTAATGATTGAATCCTCGCTGTCTTTTGAGCAGGAAACAAAAGTAAATATTGAAAAAAGAAACAGAATTGAAAACCGATTGTTCAGTAGGATTCGCATTATTAAAGAAATGTTAAAAGTTGAGTTTTCAAATATAAACAAAAAATCCTGTTGGCTTTCCAACAGGATTTTTTAAATCTAAAAATGAAATGAATATCTATTAATAATAAGTATATCTTCTAACCTGAGCAATATATTTCGCCAAACGAATTACTTGATGGCTATAACCGTATTCGTTGTCATACCATACATAAAGAACTACGTTTTTACCATCTTCGGTTACGATGGTTGCCTTGCTATCATAAATGGCAGGAGCTGAACACCCAACAATATCGCTTGAAACAAGCTCGTTGTTCAATGAATATTTTATTTGCTCTACCAAATCGCCTTCCAAAGCATATTTTTTCATTGTGGAATTGATGCCGTCTAAAGAAGTTGGTGTCGCCAATTCAAGACTCAACACCACCAAAGAACCGTTTGGAACAGGAACACGAATAGCGTTTGAGGTTAGTTTACCAGCTAAAACAGGCAGTGCTTTTGCAACAGCACTTCCTGCTCCAGTTTCAGTAATTACCATATTCAGCGCTGCTGCACGACCACGACGGTATTTGCTGTGCATATTATCAACCAAATTCTGGTCGTTTGTATATGCGTGAATTGTTTCCAAATGCCCACGAACAACGCCGAAAGAATCCTCAACGGCTTTCAAAATTGGGGTGATGGCGTTGGTGGTACAAGATGCTGCAGAAAAAATATCAACTGTGTTCGGGTCGTATTCGTTTTGGTTTACGCCGTGAACAATATTTGGAACTCCTTTTCCGGGAGCGGTAAGCAATACTTTTGAAGCGCCTTTTGATTTTAGGTGTCTACCCAATTCTTTATCATCACGGAAAGCACCTGTGTTATCAATTACCAAAGCATTTTCAATACCGTATTGGGTATAATCAATATCCTCTGGATTGTTTGCTGAAATAACATGAACCATTGTTCCATTGATTACCAAAGCACTGTTCTCAAGATCGGTACGTACCGTTCCAGGGAAATCGCCGTGAATGGAATCATACTGAAGCAAGGAAGCTCTTTTGTCCAAAACGGTTTGATCCATTTTTCCGCGAACCACTATGGCACGAAGGCGGAGTTGGTTGCCTTGTCCTGTTCTGGTCATAAGCTCACGCGCCAATAAACGACCAATACGTCCAAAACCGTAAAGAACCACATCTTTTGGAACGATGTTTTTGGTTTCTTTGGCATTTTTCAATTTATCTGAAACGAATGCCAATGCGTTTGAATATTTGTCATCTTCCAAATGGAACTCATAGGTTAGCTTACCAATGTCCAATTTTGCTGGCGGAAGATCCAAAGTTTTGATGGCCTGAGCAATTTCAACAGAGTCAAAAATTGAGATTGGCTTTTGCACGAATTCGCCTGCGTATTCGTGAAGGTTCAAGATTTCACTAACATTGCGGTCGATAAGTTGGTTGCGGAAAAGTACCAATTCAATGGACTTGTCGTACCAAAGGTCGCTAATGATCTTAATAAATTCTACTGAGGCTTTCCTGCGGTCAGTTTGAAAAGACAGTTCTTTTTCATAAACGTCATCAAAACTCATAAGGATGGATTTTAGAGGGTTTAAATTTTGGTGCAAAAATACTTATTTCAATCGTTGTGCGGAAATAAAAAGTGAAAATAAAAACACCGCTGAAAGTTTTGGTTTTCAGCGGTGTTTTTCCTTTTCATAACTTATAAGCTATTAAATTTTAAAATGAAGATTTTTTTGATTTCCCTTTAGGGTAAAGGGCAAAAAAATCAAAAAAATCTTCATTTTATGAAATTATATATTTCTATCTAAAAATAAAGGAATTGATATTTCCAGCAGTGTCCATAAAAGTCATTTTTATAGGTGTGCTGTAATCACGTTCTGACATTATTCGTTTTACGTCATTTATATCATTCACGGTTTCATCGTTCAATTGTGTAATTATAATTCCTTCCAATTTATATTGGGCAACTTCGGGCGTAAGGCCACGGGTTACAGTAACGCCGTTTTTTAATCCGCGTTCTTTCAATTCGGCGGGAGTAGTATTTTTTACTTCCAAACCAAGATCGTCTATGGAAAAGGTTTCAAGTTTTATTAACGTTACGGGAATTGTTTTTTCGTTACCATTGCGGACTACAGTTACTTGAACAACATCCTTCGGTCTTTTTGAACCCAGATAGCCCGCCAAATCGGCAAATTTGTTAACGGTTACACCATCAAGCTGTTTAATGATATCACCTTCCTTAATTCCACCTTTATCGGCGCCGCTGCCTTTTTCAATGCCGCCAACGTAAACGCCTTGTGTTTCGTTAACCCCCAATTTCTTCGCTAGATCAGAATTCAAATTACCTACTTGTATTCCTAAAATGCCACGTTGCACATTTCCGTATTCCATGATATCCTCTATCACTTTCCGTGCATTGTTGGATGGAACGGCAAAGGAATAACCCACATAACTTCCCGTTTCCGAAGTAATAGCGGTATTTATCCCAATCAATTCACCACGGGTGTTTACCAAAGCACCACCGCTGTTTCCGCGGTTTACTGCGGCATCGGTTTGAATAAAGGATTGTGGGTTGCCGTCAAATTGGTTCAAATCACGAGCTTTTGCACTAATAATTCCAGCGGTAACGGTTGAGGTTAAGTTGAAAGGATTACCAACCGCAAGCACCCATTCGCCAATTTTTATATTATTTGAATCACCAAAAGGGATAAATGGAAAATCTGTATCACCATCAACTTTTATCAAAGCAATGTCAGTTGTTGGGTCTGTGCCAATCAATTTGGCGGTGTATGTTTTGTTGTTATTTAAAGTAACTTCAAGATTTGAAGCATTCGCGATTACATGATTGTTGGTAACTATATAGCCGTCTTGCGAAATGATCACGCCACTTCCGCTTCCAACCATTGCGCGCGGTTGTCCCCCGCCCTGAAAATACTCCATAATATTTGTGGGTTGTCGGCTCACCGTCGTGTTTTTTACGTGAACTACTGCGTGTAT
>JBBQUI010000203.1:0-4379 GCA_038212575.1 Flavobacteriales bacterium | reverse complement strand
CTTTTTTTCTGTTGCTCGGCTTGCTCCATCATTTCTGACATTTTTCGCTGAAACTTGTTCTGTTTTTTCGGCTGCGCTTTTTTCACTTGAATTTTTGCGTGAATTTTATCTTCATCAATGATAAAGTTTTTGATCACGAGCATAATTCCAATGGTAATCAAGTTCGAAACAAAGTAATAGAGCGAAAGTCCACTCGCGTAGTTGTTGAAGAATACCAACATAAATAACGGCGAAAGGTACATCAGGAATTTCATGTTCGGCATTCCCGGCTGTTGCTGTTGTTGCATAGTTGCGCCCATTGTCATCATCATATAAACGAAGATGGCGATAGAAGCCAAAATAGGAAACAAGCTTACGTGGTCACCATAAAATGGAATGTTGAAGGGCAATTCCGCAACGGTATCATAACTGGAAAGGTCATCTGCCCAAAGGAAACTTTTCTGTCTTAAATCAAAGGCCGAAGGGAAAAATGTAAAGAGCGCATAAAACACCGGAATCTGCAACAAAGCCGGTAAGCACCCTTTCAACGGACTTGCGCCTGCGGAGTTTTGCAGCTTCATGGTTTCCTGCTGAATTTTCAGTTTGTTGTCTTTGTACTTTTCTTTTAATTCGTCCATTTCAGGTTTTAAAACCTTCATTTTCGCTTGGGCCAAATATTGTTTATACTGAACGGGGGAGAGCAATAGTTTTATAAGAATTGTCAAAACGATGATTGCTATTCCCGCAGGTAGAAAATCGGTTAATAAAGCGAATAATGGAATGATAATGTATTTGTTTATCAGCCCGAAAATTCCCCAGCCCAAAGGCATAGCTTCGTCTAGATTACGGTCGTATTTTTTGAAAATCTGATAGTCAGACGGGCCGTAATACATATTCATATTATACGCCAAAGCACTACCTTTAGGTTCCAAAAGCATTTTTGCGCCGTACTGTTTGGTGAAAGTTGTATCTACTTCTTCATCTATCACCAAATCTACAGAGGTAAGTTTCACTTCTTTAAAAGGCGTGTCCGTAAGTAACATAGAGCTGAAGAAATGCTGGCGGAAGTTCATCCAAGTAACATCTTTTTCCAATTCGTCATCTTCACCCGTTGGGGAAAGTTTTGAATGTTTTTCATCATCATATTCATAGGTCAACCGTGAATATCGGTTTTCATACGAAATACTTTTCGCGTGGCGATACCCTTTCAGTTGCCAATCCAAATACATCGGTTGCTCAGTATTGATAATGCCATCCAACCCTTGGCTATTAATACTGAAATCCAGCATATATTCACCGGGATGCAAAGTATATTTATATTCAATAAAACCGTTTTCGGAAGTTTTAAGTTTCATGGAGAGCACTTGGTCCTCACCATTTGTGGTCAACTTTGGCTCAAAATATAGCTCCTGCGAATTTAATGTTCTGTTTTCCGCAGCAAACTGAAGGTTTAAGGACGCGCTCCCATCTTTTATTAAATAAACGGGAACAGAATCGTATTGATGGAAATCCTTTAAAAGTGCTTCGGTAATATAACCTCCTTTATTGCTGATTTTCAACTTAAGCACATCATTCTCTAAAACTGTAGTGCCTTCAGTTGCGGAGGGAAGTGTGCCCGAATATGCAAAGGAACCAAGTTTGTTTTTCAACTGCTCCAAAGCCAAAGAATCGCCTGGTTTTGTGGCTTCCATTGTGTCTGAAGTTGCTTGGGCCAAAGTAATGTCTTGTTTGCGTTTTTCAGCTTCTACTTCTTCTTTAGCGGCAGCTTCAGTCTTGGCCTTTTCAGCTTGAAGTTCTTCCTCGGTGGGTTTGTTGAGGTAAAGCATCCATATTAGGATTCCACCGATTAATAAAAAGCCAATAAGTGAGTTAAGGTCGAATTTCTTTTTTTCCATTTTTTATTTCTTCTTTTGAAATATTTCAAAAGTGTGTTATCATTAATTTTAGGTGGCAGGGCAATAATCCCGCCTTTTTTTTCATAACGTCAAATTGTCCTATTTCTTTTTTAAAGCATGTTCGTGTACCGCTTTTACAAATGCCACAAAAAGCGGATGCGGATTGGCAACCGTACTCTTATATTCAGGGTGATACTGAACCCCAACGAACCAAGGGTGTTCCGGTATTTCAACAATCTCAACCAAACCAGTCTCAGGATTTATACCTGTAGCAACAAGCCCTGCAGCCTCAAATTGCTCACGGTATTTATTGTTGAATTCATACCTGTGGCGGTGACGCTCCTCAATGCTTTTTGATTTATATATCTTGCTTACTATACTGCCTTTTTTCAAATCACATTTCCAAGAACCAAGACGCATGGTGCCACCCATATTTGTAATATTTTTTTGGTCTTCCATAATGCTGATTACGGGGTCAATAGTCTGCGAATTCATTTCTGTACTGTTCGCTTCTTTCAGTTTTAGTACGTTTCGAGCGAATTCAATAACGGCCATTTGCATTCCCAAACAAATTCCCAAAAATGGTAAATTGTTTTCGCGGGCGTACTTTACGGCTGCAACTTTTCCCTCAACACCGCGCTCACCAAAACCGGGAGCGACCAAAATGCCATCTAATTTGGAAAGTTTTTTGCCAATAGTCTTTGCGTTTATGTGTTCGGAATGTATGTATTCCACTTTCACTTTCACTTCGTTTTCCGCTCCAGCGTGGATGAACGATTCAAGAATTGATTTGTAACTATCCTGCAATTCAACATATTTGCCAATGAGGCCAATATGAACTTCCCCTTTCGGATTTTTATGCCTTTGAAGGAATTTGTTCCACTGCTTTAAATCAGGTTTTTTTGAATTCTTCAGATTTAGTTTTTCTAATGTCACCGTATCCAAACCTTCCTCAAGCATCATATTCGGAACGTCGTAAATGGTTGAAGCATCAATGGATTGGATAACCGCTTCATATTTTACATTACAGAAAAGAGCAAGTTTTCTTCGTAAATCAGTAGACAGTTCGTGCTCCGTTCTACAAACTAAAATATCTGCACGGATTCCGCTTTCCATTAAAGTTTTTACGGAGTGTTGGGTGGGTTTTGTTTTCAGTTCACCAGCAGCAGAAAGGTAGGGCACAAGCGTTAAGTGAATAACCAAAGCGTTGTCATCTCCCATTTCCCATTTCATTTGGCGCACCGCTTCAATGTAGGGTAAAGACTCAATATCACCCACGGTACCACCAATTTCGGTGATTATTATATCGTAATCGCCAGTGTTTCCAAGCAATTGCACGCGTTCCTTAATTTCGTTGGTGATGTGTGGAACAACCTGCACGGTTTTCCCTAAAAATTCGCCACGGCGTTCTTTTTCAATTACACTTTGGTAAATGCGGCCGGTGGTAACATTGTTTGCCTGTGAAGTGTTTACATTCAAAAAACGCTCGTAGTGACCTAAATCGAGATCTGTTTCAGCGCCATCATTGGTTACATAGCATTCACCGTGTTCGTATGGATTCAACGTCCCCGGATCAACATTTATATATGGATCCAGTTTTTGGATAGTAACACGATAGCCTCTGGCCTGCAATAACTTAGCCAGCGATGCCGCTATAATTCCTTTTCCTAAAGATGATGAAACCCCGCCCGTAACGAAGATGTATTTTGTAGTGCTCATGAATGCCTTTGCTGAAATAACTATACGGGATGCAAAGGTACATTTTTATTATGGAAAGCTGGCGGGGAAATTTCAAAAATCAAATATCAAATTCCAAACAACCTTGACATAGCTTTAAAATTTGTCAAAGTAAAGCAATTGCCCACTTCAACTGCCAACTATTACTTTTTTATAAGTTTTTGAAGCAAGCCTTCCAATCCGTTCAATTTCAACTCATACATTTCTGCCATCATCCGGCCCAATTTACCTTCGGGAAAGCCTTTCTGTTTAAACCACACAAAATAGTATTCGGGAATATTTGCCAAATATTGGCCTTCGTATTTTCCGAAAGGCATTTTATAATTTGCCAATTCTACCAAGTGGTTTGGATCTGGTTTACTTCCAAGATTCATATTCGGCGAGTTGTTGGGAAATGTATTTCTGCCAGAAAGCTTCTTTTTCTTCGTTTCGGGAATGGTCGGTCTCGGCATCGAATTTTGTTTGCATCGCCCTTCTTTTTTGTTCTACTTGCTGATAGATTCCTTCAATTTCGGATTTTATTTTTTTTGAAAATGTTTTTCCATCCAAATTTTTTCGAAGCATACGCGCGTGAAGTTCCGATATATCAAAATGTGCTTGTTCGTGTTTTAAAATATAGGGAGTAATTCTTTCAGGTAAATACCACGATCCTTCTGGTTTGAAAAAACTTTCAACCGAATATTCAACATCTATTGCGCCGTTTTTTATAGAGTAGGAGTATTGAAAACTGATACCTGTATTGGTGCTGGCCACAAAACTGGCGCTTCT
>JBBQUI010000202.1:0-4437 GCA_038212575.1 Flavobacteriales bacterium | reverse complement strand
TGTCCAGCAGATCAAACTGTTGATCCAGGAGCTGGTAACCTGTTCTACATTGTACCTGATTATTTTGCAACTGGCGAAGCCACTGCAGATGACAACTGTACAGACCCTGTAACAATCACTACCCAAGATCCTGCTCCAGGTACAGCTTTGACAGATGGTACTTATACCATCACCATGACTGCTACCGACGAGTATGGAAACACTTCAACCTGTAACTTTGAACTTACAATTGAATCCATTCTTGGTGTGAACCAAAACTCTCTGGACGCTGGTATAGCTTTATACCCTAACCCAGCAAGCAATGTTGTGAACCTTGTTAACAAGACCAACATTTCTCTAGAGAAAATGATGATATATGACATAAACGGAAAACTAGTAATCCAGACAAACCTTCGCGCAATGCAGGGTGAAAAAGCAGTAGATGTTTCATCTCTTGCAGCTGGAGTTTATGTTGTTCAGATTATTGGTGACAAAGCAAGCACTGTGAAGCGCTTGATTAAAGAATAATCACCAATTAACCAACCAAAAAAAGAAACCCCTTCAGCTTTTGCTGATGGGGTTTTTGATTTTGTAACATTCAAATTTAAAAGTGCACTAATTACGTATCTTTAAAATCTAATTAAAAAAATCTTCATAAATGAAAAATACCATTCCCTTTTAGTCCTTGCTCTACTTGTTGTGTCCTGCAACAATTCCAAAGAAAAAGAAAACCCAGATAACAGTGATCAACAGATGAACAATACCGAAAACCCCTTACTTTCTGAAAGTACACTGCCCTATGGAGCACCGGATTTTTCAAAAATAAAAGATGAAGACTTTCAGCCAGCAATGATGGAAGGGATTGCACAACAGAAAAAAGCGGTTGAAGCAATCGCGAACTCTGAAGAAGAACCCACTTTTGAAAATACCGTACTCGCCCTCGAAAAAAGTGACGAACTTTTAAACAGGTCTTCCCAAATATTTTATGCTCTGGCTAGTGCAAATACCAACGAAACCCTGCAAGCCGTGGAAGAGGAAATGGCACCAAAATTTGCTGCCCAAAGCGATATGATTTATTTGAACGAAAAACTATTTCAACGTTTTAAAACACTTCACGAGAAAAAGGAAACCCTAAACCTGGATACCGAATCTTTAAAACTTCTTGAAGAATATTATGAAGATTTCAAAATAGCGGGGGCCAATCTTTCTTCAGAAGATAAAGAAAAACTGAAGGAATACAATTCCAAAATCGCGATCCTTACCACTAAATTCGGCAAAACCCTTTTGGATGCCAACAATGCCGGAGCGGTAATTTTTACCAATAAAGAAGACTTGGCAGGTGTGGATGAAGATTTCCTAAAATCTAAAGAAAGAAAGGACGGCAAAGGCTGGACCATTCCGTTGCAGAATACTACCCAGCAACCTTTGCTGCAGTCTATGGATAAAAGAGCAAGCAGAGAAAAACTATTTAAAGCCGCTTGGCATAGAGCTGATCAAGGGGCGAATGATACCAGGGAAATCATTAATGAACTGGTGGAAGTCCGCGCCCAAAAAGCAAAACTTTTGGGCTTTAACAATTATGCCGAATGGAGCCTTCAAAAAACAATGGCAAAAACCCCAGAGAATGTAAACAAGTTTTTCAACACACTTATTCTAGCCGCCACTGCGAAAGCGCAAACAGAATCCGACGAAATTCAGAAAATGATTAAATCCAAAGGGCAGGATTTCACCTTGGAACCTTGGGATTGGAACTACTATGCCGAAATGGTGCGCAAGGAGAAATACGACTTAGATGAGAACCAAATAAAACCCTATTTTGAATTGAACAATGTTTTGGAAAAAGGGGTGTTTTATGCCGCACAAAAACTGTATGGCATAACTTTTAAGCCAAGAACCGATATACCCACATATCACGAAGATGTAAAAGTATATGAGCTTTTTGAGGAAAACGGAGAACCATTAGGCCTTTTCTATACAGACTATTTTGCACGCCCTAGCAAGAGTGGCGGTGCTTGGATGGACAACTTTGTTACCCAATCTAAACTGTACAACAAAAAACCAGTAATCTACAATGTGTGTAACTACCCAAAACCTGCAAATGGTGAACCAGCGCTATTGACCTATGATGAAGTGGAAACCATGTTCCACGAATTTGGCCATGCCCTTCACGGCTTCTTTGCAAGCCAGCAATATCCTTCCCTTTCGGGTACTGCGGTTGCCCGCGATTTTGTGGAATTTCCTTCGCAGTTCAATGAAAATTGGGCGTTATATCCGGAAATTCTGAAAAACTATGCCCTTCACTTTAAAACAGGGGAGCAGATTCCAGAGGCATTAATAGATAAAATTAAAAATTCAGGTACGTTCAATCAAGGCTATAGTCTTACAGAAAACTTGGCGGCTTCAAATTTGGATATGCAATGGCACACTATTTCACCCGATAAAAAGATTGAAGATGTAAATGCTTTTGAAAAAGAAGCATTGAACAGAACCAAACTTGATGTATTGCATGCCGTACCACCAAGATACCGTTCCACCTATTTCTCCCATATTTTTGCAGGAGGTTATGGCGCTGGTTATTATTCGTATTTATGGACCGAAATGCTCCATCACGATGCCAACAATTGGTTTGAAACCCATGGAGGTTTGACGCGTGAAAACGGACAGCACTTCAGGGATATGGTAATTTCCAGAGGAAACACTTTGGAATTTGAAAAAATGTACAAAGACTGGCGCGGCAGCCACCCGAAAATTGAGCCTATGCTGAAGGCGAGAGGATTAAAATAGGGATATAAAAAACCACGAATACACGAATGTTTAAATAAATTATTCGTGTATTCGTGGTTTCCTTTTTTACTTCTTCTTTTTAGATTTTCCCATTTCCTTTTTAGGATGCACGAGCTTCAACTCACTAATCAAGTTTTTTGCACCTGCATATTTGTCCATTATAAAAAGTACATAGCGGATGTCCACCATAATATTGCGCGATAGGGCGGGGTCGTAGTAGTAATCGCTCATAGTGCCTTCCCAAACACGGTCAAAATTTAGTCCTATTAAATTTCCCTCGGCATCAATGGCGGGGCTGCCACTGTTTCCTCCGGTAGTGTGATTTGTGCCTATAAAGTTGATGGGCATCTTCCCGTTTTCACCATATTGACCGTAATCCTTGGCTTTGTAAAGATCGATCAACTTTTGTGGCACATCAAACTCATAATCGCCGGGAACGTACTTTTGCATTACGCCCTCAAGATGGGTTACGGGTTCGTAATAAATAGCATCGGCGGGAGAGTAGCCAGCAACTTTTCCATAGGTTACCCGCAATGTACTGTTGGCGTTGGGAAAAATACGGGCGTCTTTTGGACTCAATTCCAACAAAGCTTTCATATAATCGCGTTCCAAGCCTGAAATATTCAGTTCAAGCTCCTCATATTTAGGGGCTACTTTTTCAAAATAAGTATCAGCCATTTCTTTTACCATTTGGTAGCCGGGATCTTTTTCCAATTTTGAAATCACCGTTTGGGCATCACCTTCCAATAAATTTTTCACAGAAGCATAATCTACAAAGGCAGAATTTTTATAGATATTTTGGGTTGCGGACTGCACGTTCATATTTTTAAAGGAAGCGGGCAGAAATTGCGCTGGAACATTTTTCGCATAAAGCGCAATCAACGCCTCAAAAACCTCTTCGTCCACTTGCTTGCTATAATCTTTATATTGGCCTTCCAAGGAAGAAACTAAATTGTTTCTTCGGTCTTCAAATGATTGGGCGCCGCGGCTTTCATAAACCTGTTTCAACTGGTAGGTTTGATAGGCGATTTTTAGCAGTTCCACATTTCGCATTACCGTTTCAAGATAATATTCACGGGCGAGGGAATAGGATTCAATTTCAGAATAATATTGTTCAAATTTTGGTAATATCTGCCCGTATTCCTGCTGTTTTCCCTGTTTGTTTATTTGGGAAGTCAGTGCACTTTCCTGTTGTTTTTTAATTCCAACAGCGTTACTTTTTGTTAAACCAAGCGTTTCGCCTTGCCACTTTTTCCAGTAGTTAGCGATGCGGGCAAACTTGGAAGCATACTGAATCTTAATCTGTGGATCGGCACGCATATATTTGTCCTGAATGGCCAAGGCAGCATCGCGAATGGCGATACGGGCCGGATTGATGGTTTTAATAACCTGCTCAATAGCCACGGAAGGTAAATATTCATCGGTAGTTCCAGGATAACCGAATACCAAAGTGAAATCATTTTCAGCTACGCCATCCAACGAAATTGGCAGAAAGTGTTTTGGAGTGTAGGGCACATTGTCTTCGGAATATTCCGCGGGACGGTTGTTTTTATCGGCATAAATTCTGAAAAGAGAGAAATCGCCTGTATGCCGTGGCCATATCCAGTTGTCGGTATCGCTACCAAACTTTCCTATTGAAGAGGGCGGTGCGCCCACCAAACGAACATCTTTATA
>JBBQUI010000201.1:0-4483 GCA_038212575.1 Flavobacteriales bacterium | reverse complement strand
TCATAATCGTCTTGAATTCCGAGCCAGAATTTGGCAGAGTTTCCAAAATATTTGCTCAATCGCAAAGCCGTATCCGCTGTAATTCGGCGATTTCCTTTTATGATTTCCGAAATTCGGGTCTGTGGTATTTTTAAGTCTTTTGAAAGTCGATACGCAGTAATTTCGAAAGGCTCAAGAAATTCGCAATTCAAGATTTCTCCAGGATGAACATTTGCTAACTTTTCCATTTTTTTATTTCTTTAGTGATAATCAATTATTTCCACTTCACTTGCGTTTCCTTTGTCCCAAATGAATATAATCCTCCATTGTTTGTTAATCCGAACACTGTAAAATTCACATAATTTTCCAGTCAGTTTTTCAAGTCGGTTTGATGGTGGAATTCGCAAATCAGCAATATCTTGCGAGTTGTTCAACATTCTTAATTTCCGACGTCCAACGTTCTGAATTTCAATCGGCATTTTCTTGACTCGGATTCCGTTCCAAATCTGTTCGGTCTCTTTCGAGCCAAAGGAAATAATCATATTTTCGTTTTACGTTACTAACGCCAAAGATAAGTAATATATTTTGATTTGCAACGGATTTTCTCAAATGTTGCCTAACTTGTTTATATGCGGAACTTTTATCAGGTTATACCGCCAATTTGGCAGGATATGCCCAACTTTTAGCATTTTTTGTTCCGTATATATTTTTGTTCATTTTTTGTTTCAATGTAATATAAATCAAACATAACCTTTTTTTTATAAACTATCAAAGGGGTTCTTTATTTTTTGTATTCGGTGTTCGCTTGGGGCAGTATAACCAAAAGTGGTTGATATTTACAAAATCAACTATTTGCACATAATCCTAAAATAAACTGTACCTTTGCGCCAAATTAAAGGAGTAACCTAAATGAAATAGTGTTTGCTTCATAAAAACAAACTATGTCATTTACCAATTTAGGCTTATCTCAAGCCTTGCTAAAAGCTATTAGCAAAAAGGGATATTCAACCCCAAGTCCTATTCAACAAAAAGCCATTCCGCATATATTACAAGGCAAAGATATATTGGCATCAGCACAAACTGGTACTGGAAAAACAGCCGGGTTTACCTTGCCGCTTTTGCATTTGTTATCTGAAAATCCGAAAGAAAAATACAGTCCCATTCGCGCCTTGATATTAACACCAACACGCGAGTTGGCAGCCCAAGTGTATGCCAACGTTAAAGAATACAGCGAATTTGTAAATATACGCAGTGCCGTTATTTTTGGTGGTGTTAACCAAAAGCCCCAAATAGCAACCATGCGACAAGGGATTGATGTGTTGGTGGCAACTCCAGGACGTTTGTTGGATTTAATCAATCAGAATCACATATCCCTAAAACGAGTGGAGATTTTAGTATTGGATGAAGCCGACCGTATGCTCGACATGGGTTTTTTACGGGATATTGAACGCATCATAAAATTAATGCCAGAAAAACGCCAGAACTTAATGTTTTCGGCAACATTTTCGGCAGATATAAAGAAATTAGCACATGGTATTTTAAATCACCCCGTACAGGTGGAGGCGACTCCAGAGAACACGACGGTGGATGCCATTAGTCAAAAAGTATACCGCGTTGCCAAAGGTTTAAAAACGGATTTGATTATTAAGTTAATTTCTGAAGGTAACTGGAAACAGGTATTGGTTTTCGGACGTACCAAACACGGTGCCAACAAACTTGCTGAAAAATTGGTGAAGGCCGGTATTACTACGGCTGCCATACACGGTAATAAAAGTCAGGGAGCCAGAACAAAAGCCTTGGAAGGTTTTAAAAAAGGAAGTGTACGTGTGTTGGTAGCTACCGATATTGCTGCACGAGGTTTGGATATTCCGTTACTGCCACATGTTATTAACTTTGAAATCCCGAACATTCCTGAAGATTACGTCCATAGAATTGGTAGAACGGGCAGGGCAGGTGCTGTTGGTGAAGCGATATCGTTGGTGAGCCCAGATGAAACCACATTTTTACGTGATATTGAAAAACTGGTTGGCATGAAAATCCCATCTGAACTTATAGCAGGTTTTGAACCTGACCCCAATGCGTCAACCGAACCTGAAAAAAGGCAACAAGGCGGTGGCAACCGATCTAGAAATAACAGTAGTTCCAGACCCGCAAATACGCAAAAATCCAATAGTTCCAGACGACCAAGTCGGAACAACGAACGTTCCAGAACCGATAGAAGAAACTAAGCGTTATGTCACCCATTTTAAGAGCTAAGATTTTAGAAGTTTGTGATAAAAAAATAAAGGAAAAGGGAGCGGATGTAGGTGTGTCTTTCTATGCTTTTTTTGAAAATAAAAACAAACATCCAGAGTTATTAATGGAAGCTGCTACTTGGTGGATTCAAGAACATACCTTAGACCATTTTGAAAAAGCTATAAAAATTAAAAAAATGGTTGAATTATTATGAGTTCACAACCCAACAATCCATTGCACGGCATTACTTTAGAGCAAATTATAAACGATTTGGTGGCGCATTACGGTTGGGAATATATGGGCTATAACATAAAAATTAAATGCTTTACGGATAAGCCTTCGGTAAAATCGAGCTTGCAATTTTTGAGGCGTACGCCTTGGGCTAGAACGAAAGTGGAAGCCATGTATTTACAAATGCTTAAGAAACGAAAGTCTTAATGTTTATGATGGTCCGCATTTTTATAATGTTCCTTAATTAAATCCTTCCCAAAGTCACCGTCAAAATCCCTCCAAACAGAATGGATATGGTTTGCATTATCCTGGGTGTTATCAAATTCAATTAAAAACGATTTTCCTTGAATTATATAGTAGTGTCCTTTGCCTAAAGCCGTTGCACCCGCCCATCCAAATCTTAGCATATCCAAATCTTCTTTCTGAATACGTTCTATTCTTTTTTTGGCTTGCTCTAAAGGTAAAGTTGCTATATATTCATTAATAAGTTTTAAGAAAATGTTTTGTTGTGCGTTACTCAGTCCGGCAAACTTAATTCCTACGGGTTTTAAGGGCTCAACTTCTGTTGAATTAGTGGTTACAATATCGTACGGGGAACTGTCTTGAAAGATAGCGGTCTTTTTTTGATCCTCAGATAATGAATTAACTAATTCAAAACCTAAATCTTCTTCTCTATCTAGGGTTCGTTCTCCTTTTCTTTTTCCAGACAAAATGGTTGCTGGATTGGCTCCTAAAAATCTTGGAGTAGTAGAAATCGCTCCATTAAGAACGGTAAAGTTTAATGAAATATGATGCCCTTCAAACGACCAAGCCCAAAGTGAGTCTTTTTCCGGATTGCCATAAAAGGCTATAAAATATTTCTCTGGATGGCGGCGAATACTATCTCCAGTCGCTTCCAATAAAACGTTCTCTAAATCTATAATTTTTTGGGTTTTGCTATATCCTGTTTCTGAAAGAAAGGACTGTAACAGAGTGTTGAATAATTGTTTTTGAGTGGGGTTTAAATCCAATATTTGAATGCCTGCCCTCGGCGTCATGGAGGCAGGGAAATAATGCCAAAACGTTTTTGAAGTATGGTCAAACGGAAATTGAACTTTCGCTCTCTGCTCTTCATTTAAGGCATCTAGAAATTTGACTGCTGGGGTTTCCCAAAAAGGGTGAAAAGCCAATAAAGATAAAATGATGGCTGCGAGGGATAAAATTATAATTTTTTTCATGACTGATAATAATGAAAGGTAACTTTTTGATAGTTAGTTTGATACCTCATGTAACGAAGTTACTCAAATTTTTCCGAAAAGCTACAGCTATATTTTTGCTTTAACCTTATGATTTATTACCCTTCATAATATCGTCTAGCACTGTCTAGCAGTGCTTACTTATATTTGTATTAAGAATATTATTTCTTTTTCTGTTGTTTTTTAATGGTTTTTTCATCAATATCAAACTTATTGGTTTTTTGATTCACATTTCCAGTCGGATTTGTTGGATGTGTCTGTTCTTTTGTTGTTTTAAATTTCTTTTTATCTTCTATAATTCCCATGATTTCTATTTTTAAGGTTCGACTACAAGATAAAAAATTGATTATAAAATTGTCTTAAAACTATCTTAAAACTTATAAATAGAGGTTATTAATCAAGCTTTTAAGGTAAATAAATAAGGCTGAATAGCAGTAGAAATATAATTATTTAAGAGTTAGTTTACCTTAATTGTCTCAGCCCTTCATACACCACAATACCAACCGCATTGGCTAAATTCAAGCTTCTTACATGGGGGCTGTATAACGGAATTTTATAAAGATTTTCAGCATGTTTTTCGGTAATTGCTTTTGGTAGTCCAACAGATTCTTTTCCAAAAACTAAAAATAGATTGTCTTCAAAAGGAATGTCCCAATGGTTTTTAGTGCCATGGCTAGAAAGAAATACCATGTTTTGGTCTTTATTGATGTTGAAAAAATCGTCAACACTCTCGTAATAAGTGATGGTGAGGTGTTGCCAATAGTCCAATCCCGCACGTTTTAATTTGGTATCGTCTATTTGAA
>JBBQUI010000200.1:0-4487 GCA_038212575.1 Flavobacteriales bacterium | reverse complement strand
TGTACTGAATGAACCTATATAAAAACTCAAGTCCGTACCACAAATAGAAAAAAACAATCAACAATTCTACTTGCTGGCGAAGATGAATTTTCTCGTGGTTTAAGAAAACCGCGTCCTCTTTCAGCAAATGATGCTTTACTACCACAAATGGCCAAAGGGTCATTCCGTTGAAATTTTTTCGGAGGAGTTTTGGGCGGACGAGTAGGATCAAAATAATGAATAATGAATATTGAATAATGAATAATGAATAATGAATAATGAAATTTATTTTTTCAAAAACTGTCGCAATACATATTGTAAAATCCCTTCATTTTGGTAATAGGCAACTTCAATTGGAGAATCCAGCCTTGCGATTGCCTTGAATTCAATTTCCTTGCCATCATTGTTTCTGACAGTTACGGTTACTTTTTTTGAGGGAGTTAAATCGTTTTCAATTCCAGTAATGCTGAAATGTTCCTTTCCGCTTAAACGGTGCGATTTTGCGCTTTCGCCTTCTAAATATTGCAATGGGAGAACGCCCATCATAATCAAATTGCTACGGTGGATGCGTTCATAGCTTTCTGCCAAAACGGCTTTTATGCCCAAAAGAAAGGTGCCTTTGGCAGCCCAATCTCGGGAGGAGCCGCTTCCGTATTCTTTTCCGGCCAATACGATGAGTGGGGTTTTATCTTTTATATATTTTTGGGCTGCTTCATAAACCGTCATTCCCTCGCCCGACGGAAGATGGGTGGTGTAGCCGCCTTCTTTATCTGATAACTGATTATTGATGCGAACATTTGCAAAAGTTCCTCGAACCATAACCTCATCATTTCCGCGGCGAGAACCGTAGCTATTGAAGTTTTTCTTTTCCACGCCTCTCGATTTTAAATATTGTCCTGCGGCGGAATCTTCGGAAAAGGCTCCCGCTGGGGAAATATGGTCGGTGGTAATGCTATCGCCCAAAACCAAAAGTGCGCGCGCACCTTCAATATTTTTCAATTTTTTAGGTTCATCGGAAAGATCTCGGAAAAATGGAACTTCTTTGATATATGTTGAATCATCATCCCACTTGTAAATTTTATCATCCGGAACATCCAGATTTCGCCATATTTCGTTGCCTTCGAATATCTCACCATAATTTTTTTCAAAATCTTTTGGGGAAAGCACTTTTTTCATCACTTCGTGAATTTCGTCATCAGTAGGCCAAATATCTTTTAGAAAAATATCTTTTCCGTTGTGATCGCAAGTGAGAGGTTCCGTGGTTAAATCTATATCCACACGGCCTGCAATTGCAAAAGCAACGACCAACATTGGCGACATCAAAAAGTTCATTTTTACTTGTGGATGAATTCGCGCTTCAAAATTTCGGTTTCCCGAAAGTACCGAGGCTACAACCAGCTGCTGCTCTTCAACAGCTTTAGAAATTTGTGGAGGCAACGGCCCGGAATTCCCAATACAGGAAGTACAGCCATAGCCAACCAAGTGGAACTTTAAGGCTTCCAAATCTTTCAAAAGGTCTGCTTTTTCAAGATAATCCGTTACCACTTTGGAGCCCGGTGCCAAAGAAGTTTTTACCCACGGTTTCACGTCTATTCCTTTTTCGCGTGCTTTTTTGGCAACCAAACCGGCGCCAATCATTACAAAAGGGTTGGATGTATTTGTACAGGATGTTATGGCAGCAATGGCCACGGAACCATCAGAGAGCATATATTTTTGATTGCCATTGGAGATCCAAACCGTTTTTAGACCGTTCTTGGTTTTTGTCTCTATTTCAACATCTGGGCTGGGTTCTTTCGGAGGGTCTATAGGCTGGCTTCCACCCTCTTCCCTCCAACGGGTTATGGCTTCCTCGCGCTCTGAAGGTTTTATGTATTTCCTATCAAAACCACTATCAAGCAGTTCCACAAATTTATCCCTAAAGTCCTTTAAAACTATTTTATCCTGTGGTCTTTTTGGCCCTGCAACGCTGGGTTCAATTGTTGAAACATCCAGTTCCAAAACATCGGTATAGTTTATTTCGTCTTCATCTTTTCGCCATAGCATATTGGCCTTGCAATAATCTTCAACCAATTGAATTTGTTCTTCGCTACGGTTGCTACTTCGCATATATTCCAACGTTTTATCGTCAATTGGAAAATAGGTAACGGTACAACCAAATTCCGGCGACATGTTCCCAATGGTCGCTCTGTCCGGCACGGAAAGGTGGCCTACTCCTGGACCGAAGACTTCCACAAATTTCCCTACCACACCGTATTTACGAAGCAAGTTGGCAATAGTAAGCACCAAATCGGTTGCCGTTGTTCCAACCGGAAGTTTTCCGGTGAGTTTTAAACCAATTACTTCGGGGCTGATAAAATAAATGGGCTGGCCGAGGATTGCGGCTTCGGCTTCTATTCCGCCGACGCCCCAGGCTAATACGCCAATTCCGTTTACCATCGGGGTGTGGCTGTCAGTTCCCACAAGCGTATCGGGAAAAACCATACCGTCACGGGCAATAGTTCCTTTGGAAAAATATTCCAAATTCACTTGGTGGCAAATGCCCATTCCGGGGGGCACCACGCTGAAATTATCAAAGGATTTCTGTGCCCATTTCAAAAAAGTATAGCGCTCTTTATTGCGCTTGTATTCTTCTTCCATATTTTGCTGATAGGCGTATTGCGCCGCAAAATAATCTACCTGAACACTATGGTCTATCACCAAATCCACAGGAATCAATGGATTTATTTTTGAAGCATCACCGCCCTTTCGCGCCATTTCCGAACGTAAAGATGCAATATCCACAACCGCAGGAACGCCTGTAAAATCCTGCATCAAAACCCGAGCAGGTTTGAAGGCTACGTCTTTCTCACTTTTTTCAGGCTTCCAATTTAATATTGATTCCAAATGATCTTTTGTAACCGAAAAATCATCGTAATTGCGAAGTGCATTTTCGAGAAGAATTCGAATTGAAAATGGCATCTTTTTTATACTGTGCCCCTGTTTTTCAAGTTCGGGAAGACTATAATAGGTAAGTTCTTCTTTTGATGTTTTTAAGGTCTTTTTGAGATTGTAGATGTCTTGCTGCATGATTGAATAATTTTATTGTTATTAAAATTACGCAATAAATATCGTGTTTAAGCGCTACATATTTTGTTTAACAGGGCGTTAACAGGTTGGTTGGGCAAATATTCTTCAATAAAAAAAGCCTCCGGTTTCACAACATCCCCGGAAGCTTTTTCTCCTCTAATTTAAAAATCTAAAACTACTCCTTTATAATTTTCTTTGTAATGTTTCCATTCTCAGTTTGCAAGTGAAGCAGATAAATTCCCTTTGCAAGATTTCCGATATTCATTTTGCCATTTTCAAGTACTGTTTTAGTGTTCCTTCCCAATATATCAAACAGGTCCGCGCCTTTTATGTCAAACCCATTTGGATTGTCAATATTAAGAACATTAGAAGCTGGATTAGGATAGATTGCTATAGTTTCCAAAGTGTTGCTCTCAATTCCTAAATTTTGATCTTTTATAGCAAACAAACTATATTTTCTGGAACTGCCATCGCCTAAATCCGTTAACGCACCATTGGATAGGTTAACTGTGTAAAATCTACTGCGTATCACCCCGTTACTGTTCTGCAAAACAGCGTACATAGTATTGGTACTGTTATCAATTGAAAAACCCTGCCCTACTGGATAGAAACCATTTGGATTCATTATGCCAACTTCCGTAGCCGCACCTGTGGTAAGATTTATGGTGTAGAGTTTACCAGTAATGGCGTCTGCGGAGTAAGCTATACCATTGTTGTCAATTTCAAATGCAATACCATTAGCTATTGCATTTAATGAACCAATGGGAGTTAATACACCTGTACTTACATTTAAAGAATATAGTTGCGAACCGTTATTGTTATTGGGATCGTGACTTAATGCATAATAAGTGCTATTTGTATAATTATAGGACAACTGCGACAAAAACTGTTGGGCGCTGACTACCCCTGAAATCGTTGCGGCATAATTTACCGCGCCTGTGCTTAAATCAACAGTGCCCAAAAGGTAATCAGGGGCTTGATAAACAAAAGTATAGAGCGTATTTGAAGCATCAAAATCACCGCCCAACATGGTAAAGGCATTGTTGGTAATAATATTCGGAATGGGGTAATATGGCCCTGCAAGCGGAATTGTTCCAAACTGACCGGGGTTGGTAAAAAACTCCATCACATACACATCGGTAGCGGGACGCCCAAAATTCTGCGCTTTGGCATGTGTAATTAGCGTAATACAAAAAGCAAAAAGAATAATTTTTTTCATGACCGATGGTTTTAAGGATTATAAACACACATCGAGAAAGGGTTTGAAATGTCATCAATGCTTGGAAAAAAATTTTGTAGTTTTAAACTTTTAGAAACTAAAACGTTCCAAATGAAAATCAAAATTACCATACTATTTGCAATAATTCTCACAACAATTAGTTTCGCACAAACAAAAACCCAAGAAGTTTCACCAAACTCCTCTGAACCACTTCCCTTTAACG
>JBBQUI010000199.1:0-4516 GCA_038212575.1 Flavobacteriales bacterium | reverse complement strand
TACTTTGCTGGCATTCGTGTGGGTGATGTTTTGCAATTAAAGTGGTCTGATTTTGTAGATGACCGCTTGCTGTATAGAATGAATAAAAACAGTAAACTAGTTTCCTTAAAAATTCCCGAAAAGGCATTAAATATAATTGCTTTATATCGAAAATTACCTACAGAGAATGATCTTTTATTTTCTTTCCTAGAACACACTAATCTAAAAAACCCTAAGGAAGTATCTGTTAGAACACAATCAGTTACCAGAAATCTCAACCGTGCTTTAAAAAGGACTGCAATACAATTAGGGATCAAAAAAAATATAAGTATGCACATTGCTAGACATAGTTTTGGGAACCTTTCTGGTGATAAAATACCCATCCAAATGCTTCAAAAACTATATAGACATTCATCGGTTAATACTACTATTCGATATCAAGCAAACTTTATACATCAGGATGCGGATGATGCTTTGGATAGTGTCGTGGACTTTTAAAAGATTTTAAATCAAAGAAAAGTCATATTTTAAAACTTTAGAGCTGAACCATTTAGTTAAACAGAAAATTGATTTAATTTTTCAGTTTAAAATTAAATAACTATTTTCGCAACTAATTTTGAAATCAGTTCTTCATTGAAGCTATTTAGAAATATACTGTTCTTTGCAGCAGCCTTCATTATGATAGGTCACGACATCGTGCCTCATATTGATGCTGAAGTTGTTTCTAATACTTCTGAAATAAGTTCACAACAAATAGCTCACGAGCATTCAGATTTAGGTCATATTTTCGAACACTTTCAGCATTCTTTAAATGAAAGGAATTTAAAATATGTTACGGGTACTGTTAAAAACCTAAATGTTAAGACAAAAATTCTTCAAAATTCTGCTCGAATTGTTGATATTGACAATCAATTTATTTGGCATGCAAATTTCGAAAAACAGCGCTTTCGGGATTATCCTATAATTCCATATTTTTCAGCTTTATCTTTCCATACCCTTCGAGGGCCTCCTTCTTGTTAATTTTTAAAGTGATATTCATTATTTAAGTTTTAACTAAGCTTGATGATACTTATATCACTGTCTAGTTATGCAATAATCTTTTGTCATAACTATTTTCCATTATTCATCTTTAGCATTAAAAAACTATAGCACTTTATTTAAAGAGCTTATAGGGTCAGCTCTTGGTGTTTCATATTTTCATTATTTACGACATAAAAATACTTCTACTATAATGTTAGATAAAATCATTGCATTTTCGATTAACAATAAGCTTGTTATCGGATTATTTACGCTGGCTTTAATTGGGTGGGGAGCTTACTCTTTAACACAACTGCCTATTGATGCCGTTCCAGACATCACAGACAATCAAGTTATGGTTATTACCATATCACCCACTTTAGCAGCACAAGAAGTGGAACAATTAGTTACGTTTCCAGTAGAACAAACAATGGTAAGTATTCCTGGCATTAAGGATATGCGTTCCTTTTCTCGTTTCGGGCTTTCCATTGTAACTATTGTTTTTGAGGAAAACGTAGAGTTATATTGGGCAAGGCAACAAGTTCAGGAGCGATTAACGCTGGCCGCCAAAGACATTCCCGAAGGCATCGGAAAACCCGAAATGGGACCCGTTACTACAGGCTTGGGTGAAATTTATCAATATGTAATTCATACCGAAAAAGGATATGAAGATAAATATGATGCCACCGAATTAAGAACTATACAGGACTGGATTATCAAAAGACAACTATTGGGAACACCTGGTGTTGCAGAAGTAAGTGGTTTTGGTGGTTTGGTCAAACAATATGAAATTGCCATAGACCCAGATAAACTTCAAAGTATGAATGTTACTATTGAAGATATTTTTACTGCGTTGGAAAAAAACAATCAAAACACAGGTGGAGCTTATATAGATAAAGGTCCTAATGCCTATTTTATACGAAGCGAAGGTCTGGTTAACAATTTACAAGAGCTAGAGAAAATAGCTGTTAAATTAAATAATGGGACACCTGTACTTATTAGGGATGTTGCCAAAGTACAGTTTGGTCACGGTGTGCGATATGGAGCTGCTACTCGAAATGGAGAAGGCGAAGTTGTTACGGGAATTGTAATGATGCTAAAAGGAGCAAATTCTTCCGCTGTTATCAATGATGTAAAAGCTAAAATTGAACAGATTAAAGAAACTTTGCCCGAAGGAGTAACCATTGAGCCTTATCTGGATAGGAAAGGTTTGGTAGACCGTGCAATTGGGACTGTAACCACAAATCTTACGGAAGGTGCGTTGATAGTAATTTTTGTACTAATCCTCTTTCTTGGAAATTTAAGAGGTGGATTGATAGTGGCTTCGGTCATTCCGCTTTCAATGCTTTTTGCAATCGCGATGATGAACCTCTTTGGGGTTTCCGGAAACCTAATGAGTTTGGGTGCCATAGATTTTGGTCTTATTGTAGATGGGGCGGTTATTGTTGTTGAATCTGTAATGTTTGGAATTCATACCAGTAAAAAGAAGTACGCAGGTGTTGAAAAGCTATCATCTGAACAAATGGATATCGAGGTAAGGCACTCTGCTGGAAAAATGATGAATTCCGCTGCCTTTGGACAAATCATAATATTAATTGTTTACGTGCCTATTTTAGCTTTGAGCGGAGTTGCAGGAAAAATGTTTCATCCGATGGCACAAACGGTAATGTTCGCTATTTTGGGGGCATTAATTTTATCACTTACCTACGTTCCAATGATATCTGCCCTTGCATTGGGTCGTAAGACGGAACATAAGCGGAATTTTTCCGATAAAATGATGGATTTCTTTCAGCGTATGTACCAACCTATTTTAGAAGCTGCCTTGCGCGCAAAACTATTGGTTCTCGGATTGGCAGTAGGATTATTTTTCATAACGCTGATAGTTTTTTCAAATATGGGTGGTGAGTTTATTCCGCAATTAGACGAAGGAGATTTTGCGGTTGAAACCCGAGTGCCTGTAGGAAGTTCCATCGATCAGATGATTGACGTTTCTCAAAAGGCACAGACCATCTTATTAAATGAATATCCAGATGAAGTAAAGCAAGTTGTAAACAAGATTGGTTCAGGGGAAATTCCAACAGACCCTATGCCCATTGAAGCTGGAGATATGATGATTATTTTAAGCCCAAAATCGGAATGGACAAAAGCTGGCGGAAGAGAAGAACTGGCAGAAGTGATGAAAGAATCCCTGTCGATTATCCCGAATGCTACTTTTAGTTTTCAGCAGCCTATACAAATGCGTTTCAACGAACTTTTGACAGGTGCTAAGCAGGATGTTGTAATTAAAATTTATGGCGAAGACCTCAATATTCTTTCAGATTTGGCTGGTAATGTGGGGAGCAAAATAAAATCGGTAGAAGGTGTTGAGGATTTATATGTTGAAGAAGTGACGGGATTACCACAGATTAACATTCAAATGAACCGTGATAAGATTTCTCAATATGGAATGACCATCGAGGACATAAATAATACGATTGAAACTGCTTTTGCGGGTACTTCGGCAGGACTTGTTTATGAAGGAGAACGTAGATTTGACCTTGTTGTTAGATTGGACAAGAACTACCGAACCGATATAACCGATGTACAAAATTTGTACGTCAGTACACCACAGGGAAATCAAATTCCGTTAAGTGAGGTGGCGAACATTTCATTTGAACCAGGACCTGTACAAATTCAACGTGACAATGCAAAACGTCGAATTATTGTTGGCTTCAATGTGCGTGACAGGGATGTACAAAGTATTATTGAGGACATCAAGCAAATTATGAATTCGAAGGTTGATATGCCAGCAGGTTATTATGTAACCTATGGAGGACAATTTCAGAATTTGCAAGAGGCTAATCAACGCTTATTGATTGCTTTACCAATAGCCTTGTTGCTTATTTTAGTGTTGCTATTTTTTACTTTCGGTTCAATGAAACAAAGTTTTCTCATCTTTACGGCAATCCCTTTATCTGCGATAGGCGGTGTTTTTGCACTTATCATAAGAGACTTACCTTTTAGTATTTCAGCCGGAATTGGATTTATTGCCTTATTTGGTGTGGCTGTTTTAAATGGAATTGTTCTGGTAGCAGAATTTAATAGGCTTGATAAAGAAGGTGTAACCGATATTTATGAACGTGTTCTTCAAGGAACACGTGTGAGACTGAGACCCGTACTAATGACCGCTACCGTAGCTGCTTTAGGGTTTTTACCTATGGCATTGTCAAATTCATCAGGTGCGGAGGTACAGCGACCATTGGCAACTGTAGTTATTGGTGGATTGATTACGGCGACCGCATTAACGCTAATCGTTCTGCCAGTCTTGTATATTTATTTTACGGATAGAAAAGCTAAATTCAATTTTAGAAGTAAGAAAATAGTTGCCACTTTATTAGTCATTGGTGGTCTATTCTTTCCGGCAATGCAACTTCAAGCACAGGAAACAAGTATGGTGCAAGAGCGTACAATGACATTGCAGCAGGCTATCGAAATGGCACTTCAAAACAATAATCGTATTAAAATTGCTCAATATGAAATC
>JBBQUI010000198.1:0-4526 GCA_038212575.1 Flavobacteriales bacterium | reverse complement strand
TTATGATGAGCGATTGGTCTAGCGGGATATCTGTATTAAGTACCACTCCGGCATTTGCCAATGCAAAGAGCGGGATTATAAAATAGGCTACCCAATCGTGCAATCTGTGCTCCAAATGCTGCAACGGCGATTGGTATTTTGCCGTCCAATCTTCAAGATTGTCTATTGCCTCAATTTGTATTTCAGAAAGCACGGGTTTCGCTTTTTCTGGGTTGATTTTTATCTTTTCTGAAATAAAGTTTAACGAACCAATAAAAGTTTCTGTATTTATTTTCTGCCGAAGTGGCACCGAAAAAGCCAGCAACAGTCCTGCTATTGTGGGATGTATTCCGCTTTTTAAGAATAAGAACCATACTACAGCGCCTACCAGCACCAATAAAAATTTTGAGTAAATACCTTTGTACGATAAAAAATAAAGCACCGCTAATAATATCAAAGCAAAAAGCAGCATCATTATTTGTATGTTTCCGCTGTAAAAAATGGCTATGATTAGCACCGCACCCATATCGTCTATAATAGCGAATGCCGTAAGAAAAATTTTGAGCGCCATTGGTACTTTGTCACCCAGCAGTTTAAGTATTGCTAGCGCGAAGGCAATATCAGTAGCCATCGGTACGCCCCAACCACTTGCGGTTTGGGGATTTTGGTTTATAAACACGAAAAGCAATACGGGAAGCAACATCCCGCCCAAAGCGCCCACCAAGGGGAAAACCATTTTTTTTGTAGAATTGAGCTCGCCTACCAAAAACTCCCGCTTTATTTCCAGACCAATTACAAAAAAGAAGATGGCCATCAATAAATCATTAATCCAAAGCAATAACGGTTTGTAAAGCTCAAAACCCGTAAAACTGAAACCTACCTTTGAGTTCCAAAGCGAAACGTAGCTATCTGAAAATGGCGAGTTTGCCCAGATAAGCGCAATAACCGTGGCTAGCATCAACAGAATGCCGCTAAAGCTTTCAATTTTGGTAAATTTCTGAAAAGGATTTAAAATTTTAGTGTTTGGCATTGGGGTATTTTAAAAATTGAAAAAGGTAATAAGGTTCAACTGATCCCGATTTTTACCTCCGGCAAGAAACTGGTTCATATAGCCAATTTCGAATTTTAAGGCTGTGTTCAGTTTATACCCCAAGCCCGAGTAAAGTCTGTTTCTATCAAAAACACTGTTTTCTGTATTTAGGAAAATTTCATTGTAGGCCGAAAAATATATTGTTTTGTCAATTATTTCCGCATTGTTTAAAGGGACGTTGAGGCCTAAAAAATAACGAAAGCGAAGTTTAAAATCAGCTTCCACAAAACGTTGCTCAAAACGATATCTATGCTGAACGCCAACGCGGCTTATTTGCTGTCTGGTAATAAATTGTTGGTAAATTCTATGCTCGTTTACCGTGTTTTTACCGTTGGTACCTCCAATGTAGTTTTCGCTTAAAATATAGCCGTAACCTAGCAGTAAATTGTTGTTGTTTTCGGTAAGATTATAGCCCAGTCCTGTGCGCAGCAAAAGTTGTTCAAGATCGCCAATGGCGTTGTAGTTTCGGTATTGAACTTCGTGGTGCAGGTTCCATTTATTGTCAATTTTTTTATTTCCGAAATAAATGATCCAGTTTCCGAAGTTACTGTCTTGGCCAATCGCCAAAAGCGGCAATAGGAAAGCCAATAAAAAAAAGTGTTTCTTCATTTTATTTTTTTGTAAAATTTTTTGATACTTAAATTTGGGGCAAAAAAAAAGAGTGGCCAATAATGCTAAAAAAACAAACTAATCTAAATCAATGCATTTTTTTTGACCACTCTTTATAATGTGTTATTCAAAAAAGGTTACTTTTCCAGTAGACAGGTCATAAGTTGCCCCAACAATTTTAATTTCGCCCTTTTCTTGCATTTCTGCCAATACCGGGCTTTGTGCAAGTGTTTTTTCAATATTTAGAAGTACGTTTTTATTAGAAACTGCTTCTACAAAATCGTCATTTTTTGAATTTCTGATCGCTTTGTCTTGTGGTTCCTCCACAGCTTTTACTGCAGGTTTTATATTTTCAAGCATAGCTGTTAAGTTTCCAAGTTCGGCGTTATCAATGGCACCTTTCACCGCACCACAGTACTTGTGACCCAGAATGACTACAAGTTTGGCTCCAGCTACTTTGGTTGCAAATTCCATGCTTCCCAGTAAATCTTCGTTTACAAAATTTCCTGCTACACGGCCTACAAAAACGTCGCCAATGCCTTGGTCAAATAAATCTTCAACGGGTACGCGGCTGTCCACACAGCTTAATACAATTGCTTTCGGGTATTGAGCCAATGCAGTTTTTCGTATTTGCTCCCCGTGATTACGATTTGTGGTTTCTTGGTTAACGAAGCGTTCGTTGCCAGCCTTAAAATCATCAATAACCATTTGTGGTGTAAGGTTTTCTTGGTCTTCCTTAGTCATAACATCCGTAACGGCCTGTGGTTCTTCAATTGTTTCTTGTACGGTTACGGTTTCTTCCGTTTTTTTAGAATCTTCCTTGCAAGAAAATAGTATCGAGGTACAAAGTAAAAGTGTTACAGCGAGTGGTAATGTAGTTTTCATTGTTTTCATTTTATAGGTTTTAGCGTTTTGTTATATACTTAATTGGGATCAAATATATAAATACTTTTTTAAATAATAGTATAACTATTAAAACAAAAAGTAAAAATACTATGTTTCGATGTTTGACTATCATTTTAATTTGGTTAGCTTTGTTTTTTGAAAGAGCAGCTATATGGCAATTGAAATTAAAATCTCTCTAAATGAAGGAATTTATTTGAGAGATCCACAAGATTCCGCATTGGGTAGAAACATTATAAAGTACAGTATTTTTCTGATTGAAGATATTGGTTTTGAGTCCTTTAACTTTAAGAAGTTAGCTCAGGAAATGAATTCTACCGAAGCTTCCATCTATCGTTATTTCGAAAACAAGCACTTATTGCTTATTTATTTGGTTTCGTGGTATTGGGAGTGGGTTGCATATCTTATTAAGATAAATACATTGAATATAGATGATCCGAAAAGAAAACTTGAAATAATTATAAATTCTTTTGTTTCGGCATCGGTGGACAATCCCAGCACCGACTTTGTGGACGAAAGCAAACTACATAGCGTTATTATTGCTGAAGGCATGAAGGCTTATCGCACCAAAGAGGTGGATGATGAAAATGGAAAGGGTTTTTTCAAAAACTACAAACAGCTAATAAATAATGTTGCTGGAGTGATTTTGGAAATAAATCCAACCTTTGAATATCCATATGCGCTGGCGAGCAATTTGTTTGAAATGTCTAACAATCACATCTACTTTGCCAAACATTTGCCCAGACTAACGGACATAAAAGTAGGGGAGAACAAATTCTCAGATGTAGAAAAAATGCTGAATTATTTTGCGGCTAAATTGCTGGGTTATTAAACATAATTCCGAATATTATGAGTCTCCCCCGCCCCCTCTTTTCAACATCACCATAATAGATATTATTTACAGAACAAATCTAAAGGTGCTAAACGGAGAAATGAAGCTTTTTTTCGAAATGGAGGGTAATGGGTTAAATTTCGAGAAAATATAATTATTGAAAATCAATAATATAGCTTTGTAAAAACTGGTAATCATTATTAGGCCAGTAATCAATAGATCAATTTCTAATATTCATTTATCCAGTCAAACCTATCCTTAATAATATGCTCTTTTTTATTTTTAATAAAATCAAGGTAAGCGACGGCAGCAGGGGATAGCTTTTTTGATGTCAGCCATATTAGACACCAAGTTGTACTAATGGGTAAGCCTTTTACCGGAATAATTTGTAGTTCCTTGTTTTGCAATTCGTTCTTTATGCCTATCAATGGCATAATGGAAAATCCTAAACCTGCCAATACTGCTTGTTTTACAGCCTCATTAGAAGTTAACGCAATTTTCTTCCGTACCGCATAGTTATTCTTAGAAATAAATTGCTCCATCGCATTTCGGGTGGCTGAACCTTCTTCCCGATATATTAAGGGTAAACTGTTAAATAATTCTTTTTTCGTGGGGGTTTTATTTAATTTTAATTGTTTACCCCCCACAAAAAAAAGTTGATTCTGCATTAGTTCTATATGGTGCACTTTAAGTTTTTTTGGAAGTACAGAAACGAGTGCAAAATCTACTTCATTTAGCTCCAAACTTCGTATCACTTTTGTTTTGTTGGTGACATCTATTATCAGGTCAATTCCTTTATGTTCATTTATAAACTCTGATAAAAAATAGGGCATTACATATTTACCCGTAGAAGCAACAGAGATTTTGAGCTTCCCTGATAGCTTTCCTTTATAAGCTAAGGTTTTGTAATTAATAGCATCAACTTCATCGATGATTTTTTTGGCAGCTTCGGCAATCTCCATTCCAAAATCCGTTACAAATAACTTCCTTCCTACAACTTCTGTTAGAGGAATAGAAAATTGATCCTGAAAATTTTTTAACTGTATGGATACGGCTGGCTGGGTTAGATAAAGCTTCTCCGCTGTTTTAGTAATGCTCTTATTTTGCGATATT
>JBBQUI010000197.1:0-4646 GCA_038212575.1 Flavobacteriales bacterium | reverse complement strand
GCTTCCCAAATCATTGCGGATTTCTTTGATGACGCGCTTCTGTGCTTCGGTCAATTCAAAGGGTAAATGCTCCGAAAAAAAGGTGTTGAAATTGTCACCTATTTTATCGAAAGTATAGCCTTTGATTTTCGATTTATGGATGAGGTTTTTCCTGATTAATTGCAATTGAATATAGAACAATTCCTCAAACTTTAATCGGTATTGTGCACGTGCCAAATGCGCCTGACTTTTTGGAAAATGTATGTTGAAAAGCGCCTCCTTTTTTGAGGCCAATTTTAACTGTTCCAAAAGTGGTTTTGAGAGGGTCTCTGCGAAGGCGTTTTTGCTCTCCAAAAACAACTGTTGCATCAGTGAATTTATCACTCTATTTGTAATGCCACTGTTCCCCAATTTTTCGGTGGAAGGATATACGGGTTGCATCGCCGAGCGGATACTTTTTTCGTGCGCATCCAGCAATTCCATTTCTGGATGCGGCATGGAAAAACTGTTGTTAAAATAATTCGTTTTTCCGAAGATTACATAAGGAACATTCAGCTTTAAATTCTCCCGAATCCATTTTTGACCTCGGAACCAAACCAATTCCATTGTTCCCGTTTCGTCAATAAAAGTGGCAACCAAACGTTTTCCACGTTTTTGCTCCACGGTTTTGATGTGGGTAATCTTTCCTATGATCTGAACTTCCGCATTGGTTTGCTGTAATTGTGCAATTTTATAATACTGCGTGCGGTCCAGATATCTATTGGGAAAAAGGTTCAGCAAATCCTGAAAGGTGTGTATGCCAAGCTCTTTTTTCAGCAAATCAGCTCGGTTTGGGCCGACGCCTTTTAGGTAATCTATTGGAGTCTGCAGAAAATTGGCATTCATAAAATTAGCTTTCTGTTTTTAGGCAAAAATCGTTTTGGATTATTCTTTCTGAAGTTATAAATGATATATTTGTTAATATCTTGGCTAATTTAAACAATCATTTGCATGAATTGCCCACCAATTAAATATAAACTAATCGATAATGGATCTTTGGGCTTTCCAACTTCCTTATTTTCAAAAATTATTAACGGATGAAAAAAATCTACTTTTTATTTGCTTTAACTATTTTGCTGCAGGTTTCGGCTTTTGCCGAAAACTTAGTGATACCGGAACTTACAACTCGATTAACCGAGGATTATCCTATTGAAATGCCAGTATTGAAGGCATATCCAATCTATATGAATGCTTCGGTTGAAGCTCCGGACACTATTTCGGAAGTTACAATTACTATCAACGGTACTGAGTATCCTGCAGTTGCAGATACAGGCTTTTATTATTATTTATGGACACCAGACAGTTACGGAAATCACGAAATAGTAATGACCGCAAAAACCACCGATGGTGATGAAACTACAGTTACACGTAACGTTTCTGTTACCGAGAATGTGACTTCACAGGTTGTAAGAAGCTTAGAAGATGTTATTATAGAGTTTAATGGTGATAACAACCGCTGGTATTATGGTACTTATACCTTTCCACAGTTTGTAGGTGCTTATAATGATATGAATGCTTTTTTGGAAGTAGAATGTCCAAATATTCCGGGAGGTTGTGATGATTGGGACCGTTGGGCTTTTATAGATGTAAAGGCACCGGACGGTAACTGGGTCCAGCTTATCCGTTATATTACCCCATACCGCGTAGCTTGCAATCACGAACTGAACGTAACCGATTATATGTCTTTGCTTCAGGGCGAAGTGGAAATACGAGTATTTATTGATACATGGGGTACTGGCGGTTGGCAACTTACTTTGGATACAGATTATACTGCTGGTGCACCAGAATATGCCTATAGCAATGTAGTGGAAGTTTGGGACGGCGAATACGCTTTTGGCGATCCAGCCAATTTACAACCCGTTGAAACTTTCAATGTCGAAATTCCAGAAGGAGTACAGGCTTCCCATTTACGTGTTTCCAATACCGGCCACGGCTGGGGAGGAAATAATACCTCCAATGCAGCTGAATTTTTTAACGCCACCCATTATTTAGACGTTAATGGAACAGAAACTTTTACACAGCACCTATGGAACCAATGCAATCCGAATCCCGATGGCTGTACCGGCCAACAGGGAACTTGGCAATATGCTAGAGCAGGTTGGTGTCCCGGTGCCATTTCGCCACCGAATATATATGATTTGACGACCTATGCGGGAACTACTTTTAACCTTGACTACCGTTTCCACCCGAGTTATCAAGATTTTTGCCATCCAAACAATCCGGACTGTATATCAGGACAGACCTGTGCAGATTGCAATGACGGTTACAATCCTGTTTATTTTGTGGATACGCAAATTATTAACCAGAGCAACAATCCACTTGTTTATGGGAATACGCTTGGAATTAACGCAATAGACAATACACAGATTTACGATATTACCATATATCCAAACCCTTCCAAAGGCGTTTTTCAAATTAAAACTCAGTATCCAGAATCAACTACACGGATGACAATCAATACTGTAGAGGGAAAATCGGTGAAAGCTTATTACTTTAAAACTTCTACCGAATTGAACAATTATTCCTTTGACGTTACCAGTCTTTCAAAGGGTGTTTATTTCATCAACCTTGAAAATTCTTATGGTACAGGTGTGAAAAGAATTATTTTAGAATAGAAAATCAATTCACAAACTTTTAAAAAGGTTATTTTTGAATATCAAGAATAACCTTTTTCTATGCTTTATTTTTTGAAATTTAAATTTTATGGCGAACCACAAAGGCTTTCGTTGTTACTTTTTTTTCTGCTATTTATTGGATTTGGTTTTAATGCGAAACTGATTGCACAGCAGACTGATGTTGTGGATTTTTTGAAGATTAAAGCTGTTTTGAAAAATCATATTAATTCTCACTATTTAAGTGGGGAAGTTGAAGTAACATTTAAAATCTTAAAGAATACTGAATCAATATACTTAGATGCTCATGGCGCGAGTAATATTGATAGCCAGCGTGTTTTGGAAGATATTATTGTAAATATGCAGCCCGATAAAATTTATTTGCTTTCTAAATTTGAAGCAGGAAAAACGTATACTAAGACTTTCGTTTATATGCTAGAGCCGAAACAGACACTATACTTCTTCGGAAATGAAATCTGGACACAAGGACAAGGCAAGTACACATCACATTGGCTGCCAAGCATAGATGATGTAAACGATAAAATTGAGTTTGATCTTTCATTTCATGTTCCAGAAAACAAAATGATTATTTCAAACGGAAAGTTGGTTGATATTGAAAAGTATTCCAATGATCGAATTTGGCACTTCGATATGAAAGAACCAATGTCCAGCTATTTGGTGGCTTTCGCAATTGGCGATTTCGATAAAAAAGACCTCGTTTCAAATTCTGGAATTCCGTTGGAATTGTATTATAAACCTTCAGATTCATCAAAGGTTGAACCAACCTATCGCTACAGCAAACAGATTTTCGACTTTTTGGAAACTGAAATCGGCATGCGTTATCCGTGGCAAAACTACAAGCAAGTTCCCGTTCGCGATTTTCTGTATGCTGGAATGGAGAACACAACAGCCACCTTTTTTTCAGAAGCTTTTATGGTTGATTCCACAGGCTTTAACGATAGAAATTACATAAATGTAAACGCCCACGAGCTGGCACACCAATGGTTTGGCAATTTGGTTACCGAAAAAGCAAACGAGGACCATTGGTTGCAGGAGGGGTTTGCTACCTATTATGCTTTACTGGCTGAAAAGGAAATTTTTGGAGAGGATTATTACTATTGGCAACTCTACCAAACAGCCGAGCAATTAAAAGCGATGAGCGATGAAGGAAAGGGCGAATCCTTGTTAAATCCAAAGGCAAGTTCGCTTACATTTTATCAAAAAGGAGCGTGGGCACTTCATATTTTACGGGAAAGAATAGGGGACGAGGTTTTTAAAATGGCTATCAAAAATTATTTGGAAAAATATAAATTTAAAAATGTTTCCACAGAAGATTTTTTGAATGAAGTGAAAGCGGTTTCCGAAACAGATATTTCAGCATTTGAAAGGGATTGGTTGCAACAGACCGCTTTTAAAGCCGAAGAGGCTTATCAATCGTTATTGAAATCTACTTTTGTTAAAAAATATTTTGATATTTCCGCACTTCGTGCCACGCCTTTTCAGGACAAAAAAATTCAGTTAAAAACCGCGCTTACTTTTCCGAATGATTTTATTGGACAGGAAGCGGTGTTTCAATTGGTGGACGAACCGATTTCTGAAACACTTCCTCTTTACAAAACTGCTTTCGAGAGTAACAATCTATATATTAGGCAAGCTGTTGCACTTTCATTACCAACCATTCCGAAAGAACTTCAAAAGGAATATGAAAGCCTTTTGAATGACCATTCATACGTTACTTTAGAAACTGCCCTGTATCAATTATGGACACAGTTTCCGGAGAAAAGAACGGAATATCTCAACAAAACTAAAGACGTTGAAGGGTTTCAAAATAAAAACATTCGGCAGCTATGGCTGGCTTTGGCCTTGATTACAGAAGGTTATGAAAATACCGAAAAGGAGAATTATTTAAGTGAACTTAAAAATTACACATCCCTAGATTACAGTTTTGAAATTCGCGAAAAAGCGTTTGAATACGTAAATGAACTTCAACTTTGGGATTTGCAAACGCTTAAAAAT
>JBBQUI010000196.1:0-4678 GCA_038212575.1 Flavobacteriales bacterium | reverse complement strand
ACCTTTGATGCCATCACCTGTATTGGGGGTTTGGAACATTTCTGTTCGGTAGAGGAATGGCAAGCGGGGAAACAAGAGCAGGTGTATCGTGATTTTTTTAAAACGCTCTATGAGCTGTTGCCCATTGGTGGGCGGTTTTATATGCAGACGATGGTCTTTAGCAAGAATATGATACCCTTTGAAGAACTGGACGTGCATGCCGAAAAGGGATCTGCGGCCCATATTATGGCGCTTATGGTAAAGCAATTCCCGGGATCCTGGCTTCCCTATGGCCCCGAAATGGTGATAGACTGTGCCAAACCCGGATTCAAACTTATATCCCAAAGTAGCGGAAGGCTGGATTATATTGAAACCATTGCCCAGTGGCGGAAGAAATTCAGAAAATTCAATCTAAAAAAATATTGGCTTTACCTATCGCTGATCCCCAGATATTTCACGGACAAGGAATTCAGGCATCTGGTGGCTATCTTCAAGGTAAGCCCAAACAAGGTCTGTTTTGAAAAAGAGGTCATGGATCATTACCGATTGGTTTTTGAGAAGGTGTAGTTCCATTCATGATGGCAAGGAGCTTCATGGGATTGCTTCGCTGCGCTCGCAATGACCGATTCTTTGTTTATGCTGACACGTTTTTAAGCTTATCGGCGTGCATCTTGCGAAGTTTTGCCAATTTCGGAGTTATCACCGCACTGCAATAGCCCGCAGATTGATTGTTTTTGTAATAATCCTGATGGTAGTCCTCGGCTTCATAAAAAGTTTCTAACAGACTTATTTCTGTTACAATTGGATTTTCGTAATAGGGCGCCATTTCTTTGGCGACTGCTTCTGCAATTTCCTTTTGGCTTTCGTTGTGATAATAAATCACTGAACGGTATTGAGTTCCAGCATCGCCACCTTGGCGGTTTAGTGAAGTTGGATCGTGGCTGGTCATGAAAATTACCAATATATCTTCGTATGATATTATATTGGGATTAAAAGTAATCTGCACAACTTCGGCGTGACCCGTGAGGCCGGAGCACACTTCGCGGTAGGTTGGTTTTCCGGGAGCCGTTCCACCTGTATATCCGGATACTACTTTTTCTACCCCTTTAACTTCGTTTAATACAGCTTCTATGCACCAAAAGCATCCGCCGCCTACTGTCATTAATTCCATTTTATTATTTGTCATTTTAAACTTTCTTTCCTGTTGTTTGTAATTTCATTGATTCTGAATTGATGCAATAGCGCAAGCCGCTGGGTGCTGGACCGTCGGGAAACACGTGACCCAAATGCGCATCACAAACATTGCACATCACCTCAACCCGTACCATTCCAAATGCGCTATCTTTTTCATATTTAATAGCGTTAACTGTTATTGGCTGCGTAAAACTAGGCCATCCAGAGCTTGATGAAAATTTAATGGTAGAGTCGAATAAAGGGGTTTCGCAGCAAATACAATTGTATTTTCCTTCGTCATAAATACTGCAAAGCGCACCACTGTTTGGCGCTTCAGTTCCTTTTTTACGGGTGATTCGGAATTGTTCCGGAGTCAACATCGCTTTCCATTCGGCTTCTGTTTTTTCCACACGCCTATCTGGGACGGGGTTGCCATTTACTGTAAAATTGATTACTTCTTTCCAAGTTAACATGCTTTTCCTTTCTTTTTTTTAATTAATCTTTTTTTGAAAATTCTATTTTGAAATCTGTTCAACATACTCTTTTCTTTTCAAAAGTTTGCAGTTGTGAACTTGTTTTCAGGCTTTCTTAAGTCGTAAAATGTGCTTCCAAATTACAGTTTCGAGAAATTGGGCAATTATTACGGAAACCATTGTAAACAAAAGTTTTTTCAGAATATTTCATTTTCACTTTAGCACTTGGAAGATGTGTTTCTGAAGAATAAATTCTTTTAAAAACCTACAACCATTTCTTTCTCTTAAAATACCAAAGCATACCAAAGAACACTAATATCATCGCGCCCCACAGGTAGTAATAGCCATATCTGAAATGCAGTTCGGGCATATGATCAAAATTCATCCCATAGATTCCTGCCATAAATGTTAACGGGATAAAAATGGAGGCCATGATGGTCAGTACTTTCATCACCTCGTTCATCTTGTTGCTGATGGTGGTCATATACATATCCATCAGCCCCCAGATCATATCTCGGTAAATTTCAACACTTTCGTTTACTTGTATAATATGGTCGTATAAATCGCGAATATATTTATTGGTGCGTTCCTCAATAAGCGGGTTTTCTATTTTTTCAAGCCTGTTAACAACTTCACGCAAAGGCACAACCGCTTTTCGGATTTTTAAAATTTCCTTTTTTAAATCTTGAATTTCCTCAGTGATATTTGGGTCTTCTTTGTCGCCAAAAAGCCTGTCTTCCAGTAATTCCAATTTATTACTTAAAAATTCAATTACCGTGAAGTAATTATCTACAATCGCATCCAGAATTGCAAACATCAAATAATCTGCTCCGGACCCACGTATCCTTCCTCTTCCATGCTCCAACCTTTCCCTAAGATCGCCAAAAACATCGCCTTCGGCTTCCTGAAAAGTAATTACATAATCTTTCCCCATTACCATACTCACGTGCTCGTTGGTCAACTGTTCCTCGTCATCATAATGTAACATTTTGAAAACGATAAATAAATATTCCTCATATTCATCAATCTTAGGCCGCTGGTTGGTGGTTACTATATCTTCCTGGATAAGTGGGTGCAAGTCAAAGTGATTTCCAAGGGTAACAATATCATCTGTATTGCTTAACCCGTGTACATTTATCCATGTTATGTGTGTAGAGTCTTCATACTTAAAGGCATCTTGAATGTTATGTGTTTCAAAACGCTCATAGTTTTCTTGGGAGTAATCTATAATATCCAGTTTTGTAACCGTAGTACTTTTTTTACCGGTATAGCTCACCGTTCCTGGGGAAAGGTTTCTGGCTCTTTGGGGTTGTATTTTAGTAGTTTGTTGTTTTTTTCTTCTTCTAGCGGCCATAAAAGTGATTTATATTTTTAAAGGTAGGAAAAATGAACAGATGATTTAAAGCTATAAATACAATTAAATGTTAATCTACTTTATGTCTTTTCAGGAGTGTCTTTTCTATGTCCTTTAATTTAAAACCTTTTGCCTGAATCAAAATCATATAATGAAAAAGCAAATCGGCGCTTTCATTCAGAAAAAGATCATTGTTATTATCCTTTGCTTCAATAACCACTTCCACTGCCTCCTCGCCTAATTTTTGGGCTATTTTATTAATGCCTTTTCTGAAAAGTGACGAAACATAAGAGTCCTCATTTTCAGAGTGCTCCTTTCTATTTTGAATAATGTTTTGCAATTCTGAAAGAAAGCCGAAATTTGAAACATTTTCTTCCTGCCAGCAAGTATCTGTGCCTTTGTGGCAAACGGGACCTGTGGGATTCACCTTTATCAATAGAGCATCATTATCACAATCTACCGCAATGGAAACCAGTTCCAAAAAATTACCACTCTCCTCCCCTTTTGTCCAGAGCCGATTTTTACTGCGACTAAAAAAAGTTACTTTTTTTGATTGGTTGGTTTTCAAAAAAGCTTCTTCGTTCATATAACCGAGCATCAGCACCTTATTTGTAGAGTTATCCTGAATTATCGAGGGTACGAGCCCATCTGTGTATTTTTTAAAATCTATATTCATCTTTTACTTTTTACCTATGTTAAACACCTAAAGGCATTTTGCCCTTGCGGGACACATTATTAATAACCATAATATAATCAATATGCGTAGTCATATCTTATTAATTCAAACAGCAAAACACAGCTTCAGAATTCTTAATTTATTTTTTCGTAATTCGTCGCTCGTCGTTCATCATTCGCATTGGAATTCCCTGTATTAATAAATCATTTTTTAAATCTGATATCGTAATTTCCTTAAAGTGAAAAACGCTTGCAGCCAAAGCCGCATCTGCTTTTCCTTTTATGAAAGTATCCGCAAAATGCTGAATAGTTCCTGCGCCACCTGAAGCAATTATCGGAATATTCAATTCTGTGGAAAGTTTTGCCAAAGCTTCGTTCGCAAAACCGTTTTTTGTACCATCGTGATCCATGGAAGTGAAAAGGATTTCACCTGCGCCTCGTTTTTCCACTTCCTTTGCCCAATCAAAAAGGTCTAGCTCTGTAGATACCTTCCCGCCTACCAAATGTACTTTCCAATTACCGTCAATCTGTTTTGCGTCAATGGCCACCACGATACACTGAGAACCAAATTTTGAAGCCAGCTCATTTATCAATTGTGGATTTTTTACTGCGGAAGAATTTATAGAAACTTTATCGGCGCCATTGTTTAAAAGAATTTCTACATCTTCCACTGAAGAAATCCCGCCACCCACTGTAAAGGGAATGTTGATAGTTTCAGCCACTTTCAAAACTAAATCAGCTAAGGTTTTTCTTCGTTCTTCGGTTGCTGAAATATCCAGAAAAACCAACTCGTCCGCTCCGTTTTCGGAATAGAATTTTGCCAACTTCACAGGATCTCCAGCATCGCGTAAATCCAGGAAATTGATTCCTTTTACGGTTCTTCCGCTTTTGATATCTAAACAGGGTATTATCCTTTTACAAAGCATTTAGTATATAGTTTTCGAGTTGTTTTAAGTTTATTCTGTTTTCATAAATGGCTTTGCCAATTATCACTCCTTCGCAGCCTATTTCTGCGAGTTTTGGG
>JBBQUI010000195.1:0-4772 GCA_038212575.1 Flavobacteriales bacterium | reverse complement strand
GATGCCATCCTTTTTTGCTTTTATGGTAATTGGTACTCCGTGTTCATCACTGCCGCAGATAAAGGCTACGTCTTTATTTTGAAGCCTTTGAAAACGTGCATAAATATCTGCCGGAACGTAAACGCCCGCCAAATGGCCAATATGAACGGGGCCGTTGGTATAGGGCAACGCCGCCGTAATTGTATATCTTTCCGCGGTGGTGGATTGGTTTGTATTTTGAGTCATAATTGTTTTATCCGAAGGCACAAAAATAGACATTTTATCTTCGGCATAATAATGCCCTTAAAAAGAAAATCCCCCAGCAAAGGAGGACTTTCATCTGAATTCGACTTCGTTTATTTCACAATAATGGATTTGCTGTAATTGGCGCCGCCAACAGAAATTCTATAGATGTATTGCCCATAGCTCAATCGGTTTTTGCAACTGGCTTTCACATCGATGCTGTATTTTCCTGGATGGAGGATTTCGTTTTTCAAAGTTCCAACTTCCCTGCCTAAAATATCGTATAGTTTGATGTTTACGTTTGCCGTATTGGTCATTTTTATTTCAATGTAAGTGCGGTCATTTTTATAAATCGGGACGTGCGCAAAATGGGTTGTGTTGGAAAATGATTGTGTATTAAGCGTCTGGCAGGTCAGGCCGAGATCCAAGGTTTCATAGGTTTGATTAAGAAGAATTGTATTTACAACGGTGGGATCCAAACAGAACCATTCTGTTAAAACGGTGGAATAAATATTCCTAAAATCTGAGGTTGGTATTAAATTATCGTCATCATCCCAAGTATTTAAATCGGGATGTTGACTCACGAAACCACTTCCGTTGAGCCCGTTTCCAAAAAGCATTACTGGCGATGCAGCACCGTGATCCGTGCCGTTGGAACCGTTCTCGTAAGGTCTTCTTCCGAATTCTGAAATGGTCATGCTCAAAACCTTATCTTCCATTCCCGTAGCAGCAAGGTCTTGATAAAAGTTTTTAAGCGAATCTGCCAAATCTTCAAGCAATGTTCTATGATCGTCCACTTGGTTGGCGTGGGTATCAAAACTTCCCAAGGTAACCATATACACTTTTGTGCCGAGCCCTCCTTTTATCATTCGTGCTACAATGGCCAATTGTTTTGCAAGTTCCTCGTCACTATAGGGCGCTTGATTGGACGAAGCCATATAGGCATTGTGGATTACGCCTGCGTAGGTAAATGTGTTATTCGCCGTGGCTCGCATAAAAAGAAGTTTATCGCCATAAACACAATCGGGAAGATTGGTAACATCGTGCAGGGTTCCATTTACTGCCACATCGGCAAGCTGGTCTGGGTTTGCCACCGAAAAAGCATAATTGTTATCATTACCATCAAAAATAAGATTGCCGATACTGCCTATTTGAATGGCGGGCGGCACTTCGGGCGGATTGGTCAAATAGTCGGGATATAAGTCTTCAAAATAGCGACCCCACCAACCGGTTGGTTCAAAATTTATATCGTTTGTGGAAGCCCAAATTTCCGAAGAGCGAAAATGTGAAAGATTCTGTTGCGGATAGCCCACGCCATGCACCACTTTCATCGCACCATCCCCCCAAATGCTTTGCAAGCTGTTCATATAATTGGGAATGGCAAAATCTGCATTCAAATTCGTTAAGTCTGACTGAAGGTGTTTTATGGTCGGCCTTAAATTGGCATAGGAAGCATAATCATAAATTGGCACAATGGTATTCAGTCCATCATTTCCACCTTTCAATCTTATTATTACCAAAATATTTTCGTTTTCACTGTTTGCCAATGCAACTGAAAGCGGTGAAGGTGTGGAAGCTGTAACCGCAGCGTGGCCAACCATTACGGAGCCAGCTCCAGCAAGGCCGAGTGCTTGAATAAACGATCGACGGCTCCAAGTGGCGTGTTCGTGATCGTGGACAGTTTTTTCTTCCTTTGAAGTTTTATTTTTAGGGATATGATGGGAGTTGTACATAGGTAGGTTTATTTAAGTTGAAATTCGGGCATGCGGGCTATGTGGTTCAATAGTAAAACCACTTGGTAGGTAGCGGAGCTCCAATCGAGGTTCCAAATTCCGTTGTCGTAATAATTCTGTGGCACCTCCCATTTGAAAATATCTGTTGCAATATCATAATCTGTGGCGGTAAACAGCTCTTTGCTCATAAAATGGTCAATCAGCGTTTTTGTGATAAAAACAGGGTCATTACTGTCATTTGTGAGCTCTTTGGCGAGATCAGTCAAACTCAGTTCATAATTAGTAAAAAGATTCCAATTATAAAACTCTATAAGTTGCCAACGGCCCGTAAGTGTTGATGAGTTTATCCATGTTTCGTCACGTTGCCATCCGGAAACATCTGGTGGGTCATAAAGCTCCTGGCCCACCAAGCCACAAAAATAGTGAATGGCTTCAATGAGATCGTTGTCGTAAAAAAAGGAGGTTTCGTTTATATAATTGAAAATAACATCATACGGACTTCGAATAACAACTCCGAGCGCTTCTTCATCAAAAAAGTGTTCACTCTTCAGTAATTGTTTCAGCATTGGGACCATTTCAAAATTATTGTTGACCAAGGTTTGCGCCAATGGTTGAATAATGTTTTGCTCAATAAAAGGGTCAACTGTGGGGCTTACAAAAAATTTATAGAGCTTAGTACAAATAAAAGTTGCTATTTCGTTACCCCTTTGTGAAAAGAGAATATTTATAAGGTCGTCATAGCCCCAATTTCCCGTTTGACCGAAAATAGTTTTTTCGCCAGCGTCAAAAGTGCTTGCGTCAAAATAGATTGGAGCACCGTAATCAACCCAATGGTTGTAGCCAGTAAGTGCGCGAGCTGCATTGGTAATGTCATCCTGTGTATAACCGTTGCCCTCGCCCAAGGTAAAAAGCTCAAAAAGCTCACGGGCATAATTTTCATTGGGCTCGGTATTGGTATTTTCAAAACCGTTTAGGTAAATGAGCATCGCATTGTTCAAGCCTGCTTCACGAACGAAGGTTTTAAAATTTCCCAAACAGTTTACCTGCATCAAATTATAATATTGATACATATAGGGTGCATAAAAATATACTTCCAGCTCCGTAACAAAATGGTTCATCCAGAAAAATGTAAGTCGGCCGCGCATCTTTTCAGTCAAAATGTCGTTGGCGGTTTGGTATATCCAATCTTCCAGATATTGTTGATTTTCCGTTTCGTAATCCGTAAAATCGCTGTAGGCATAATTGGCCCAAAAGGGAGCTGCGGTGGGAGGTAAATTATAAGCGGTGTCCACCAATCCATTAATAAAAGCATTTGGCGAAAGCGCCAAAGCATCATCAACTTCAGATTGTGGGGCGCCGAAAGCTATTCTTCGGTAAGCATGTTTTATTTTTGAAGTACTCCACGGATTTGGGCCAGTTGGACTAAAGGGTGCAAGGGTAGAAAAATTGCAGGAAGAATTGATGGTCGCTTTCATTTGGGGTAATTTAGGCAGTCTAAATCTATTGATAAATAGAACATTATAAACATTCGAACATAATTTTAACTCAAAAGTTTAATTTTTAGTATTTTAAACTTTCAATAAGATATATGACCACACCTCCTTACTTACAAAAAGGCAATACAATAGCCATCGTTTCAACGGCACGAAAAATTTCAAAGAAAGAATTGCAGCCTGCATTGAATTTGCTTGAAAGCTGGGGGTTGAAAGCCATTTTGGGAAAAACCATCGGCGCCGAAGAAAACCAATTTGCGGGAAGCGATGATTTGCGCGCGGCAGATTTTCAAAAAATGCTGGACGATCCAAAAATAAAAGCCATTTGGTGTGCTCGCGGAGGTTACGGAACGGTTCGCATTATTGATAAATTGAATTTTTCAGCATTTAAAAAAAATCCTAAATGGATTGTAGGTTACAGCGATGTTACGGTTTTGCATTCGCACATCCATAATTTTGGGATTGAAACTTTGCACGCGCAGATGCCTTTGGAAATTGAAAATAAAACGGCAGAAACTGCTGAATCTATTCGAAAAGTTTTGTTTGGTGAAGATTATAGCATTGAAATTGAAAGAACAGATTCCTTCGATTCCCTCGGAATTGTGAAAGGAGAACTTGTTGGCGGAAACCTTTCGGTGCTTTATTCGCTTTGCGGAAGTAATTCAGAAATGAAAGACAATAAAGTGTACTTTGGAAAAACGGCAGAGAAAATAATTATGGATTTGGTAAAACAATACAATTATCCTGTGATTTCTAATTTTCCCGCCGGACATATTAAAGACAATCGAGCGCTGATTTTTGGAAGGGAAGTTGAATTGAATGTTCAATCCTCAATTATCAATATTCAATTCTCAAGTTCAAAAAATCGTAAATCGACAATCTAAAATCATAAATCAAATTGGCCTCGCACAACGAACTCGGAAAAATAGGAGAAGAAATAGCCGCACAATATTTGCTTCGGAGCGGCTATAAAATCCTACGCCGCAACTTTTTCTTCGATAAAGCCGAGATCGATATTATTGCCCAAAAGGAAGAAGGCACTGTAGTAATCGTTGAAGTAAAAACCCGAAACAGTGATTTTTTTGGCGATCCCCAAAGTTTTGTAACTCCTGCAAAAATTAAGCTTTTGGTTAAAGCTGCAAACGAATATATTGTTTCAAATGAACTAAATGTGGAAGTCCGGTTCGATATTATTGCAATTCTGAAAAACCAAAAAGTGGAAAAATTGGAACATTTCGAAAATGCTTTTTATCATTTCTAATTCCCGTGAAGACGGAAATCTTGTCATAGAAGTCTACGCCATTTCTTTTAAGCATTCATTTTT
>JBBQUI010000194.1:0-4773 GCA_038212575.1 Flavobacteriales bacterium | reverse complement strand
ATGTTGTCAATTAGATTGGTTGAATGCACAAAAATGTCTTGATCTGTGTCCTTTACTTTTATGAAACCAAAACCTTTGGCCTCATTGAAAAATTTTACTGTACCTTCTTTCATTACATTTACTTTTTTAGTATTTATTAATTTATTTATGAATTCCTTTAACATTGTTTCTGTTCTTTTAAATTGAAAATTTGTTGTTTGCTCTTTATGGGTTGAAGACGGTCTGTTTTCTGCCCAACAATCGAAGCATTTTAATATGGTCCACAATTGCAAGACCAAAGTTTTTTTTCATGTGATATTCCATTCCGTACTCCTCGGCAGTTTCTGCTACAATCTTGGTTAATTTTTTATAATGTACGTGGCATACATCTGGCAATATGTGGTGTTCCACTTGATAATTTAGACCTCCAATCATCCAAGATAAAAGTTTGTTTTTAGGTGAAAAGTTACTGGTTGTATTAAATTGGTGACTGTACCAGTCGTCACTCATATCTCCTTCTTTGTTGGGAAGTGGAAACTCAGTGGCGGGCATAATATGGGCTACCTGAAAAACTGTACTCACCAAAAGTCCTGTAACAAAATGCATACTAATAAAGGCTAATAATATTAACCACCAGGCTTGTGGCACCATAATCATAGGCAATATAAGCGCATAGCTATAATACAGCAACTTCCACCCTATCATAGCTGTTAATATCTTATTGAATTCCTGTTTCTTATTAAAGAACCCCATTTTCTTATAACGCTTAAGCCTTACAAAATCCTTTGAAGTAACCCAGGATATGGTGGACAAGCCGTAAAAAAACCATACATAGATATGCTGAAAACGGTGTAGCCAATAATGCTTGGCATGGGGCGAAAACCTTAAAAAGAAAGGGGCGTTAATATCATCATCTGCGTGTTCTATATTTGTGTAGCTGTGGTGCAATACATTGTGCTGTACTTTCCATACAGCATCATTTGCACCTATCAGGTTGAAGGTATAGCCCAAAAGGGTATTCACCTTTTTATTTCGTGAATATGAACCGTGAATGGCGTCGTGCATAATGCCCATCCCGATACCGGACATTCCCAAGCCTGCTATTAAATAAGCCATAAAAAGGGCCCAAACTGATGTAATCACGCCAGAAGACAACAAAATGATCGGAACAAAAAACAAAGCCAACATAACGATGGTTTTTGTTACCATAGTGGCATTGGCATTCCTGCTTATATTATTTGTTTTAAAATAGGCATTTACCTTTCTCCGCAGTGTTTTGGAAAAGGTGGAATTCAATTCTCTCGAAAATCTTGGATTATTTATGCTTTTACTCATGATTTAATTGCTAAAATGTTTTAACCAAAAATATATCCCAAAAAAATTGGAGTATTTACCATTGGTCAAAGAATGGCGCTGTGTTTAGCCAATTGCTTATGAAGAAAACTTTTGATAAGAATTATTGCTTTAAATCCTACTGATTTTTACCATAAAACGCCTGTTGCACTCGACTGTTAAAGTATAGTAGAAAGCGAAGGATTAATTAAAATTCGGTGGAGATTAAAAAAAATAAGCTGACTAAATCGTCTATATTTCAAAAGTAGACAAAAATAACCGCCTCTTTCCATGTTATATGTTAAAGAAATGATTTTCATATAAATAATCGTTGTTGTCCGATAAAAGTTACTCCCAATTACAGGAAGCTCAATATCAGGTGCAGTCCCTAAGGGACTGGATTTTCGAGGGATTCTATTTTTTACCCATATTTATGCCTAAAGGCATCCTGCTTCGCCATGGCGAACAAAATATTGGTAATGAACCAATCACAATTAAATCAATGTCCCTTAGGGACATCAGATGATTTTTATCTGAACAATAATGATAAATTAGAAAGCTACCTGACTAAAGAACATAAATACGCACCTTCTTCTTTTTAAGGCGACTGTTGTTCAATTTGCTTACTAATTCATTCGCAAGCGCTAATGGTACTGCAACAAACGCACAATCCTGTTTTAACTCTATAGCGCCCAATTGTTCTTGCGTTATGTTTCCCTGTTTTATAAACAGTCCTGCAATATCGCCTTTGGAAATTTTATCTTTTCTTCCGCCTGAAATGAAGAGGGTTTCCCATAATTCTGCTACTTGCGTTGTTGCTTGTGGAATTTCTATGGGTTCCGTTTTTTCAATAAAGTCTGGCAACAACTGGTTTTTCCATTTTAGAACATAAGCTGTTCCTTTCTCGTTAACCCTCGCTGTTCTTCCGTTTCTGTGTGTAAATTCTACAGATGAATGTGGAAGCTCATAGTGGATGATAAATTTTAATTCAGGAATGTCAATCCCTCTGGCGGCAAGATCGGTAGCAACCAATATCTGGCTGGTGCCATTTCTGAATTTTATAAGTGCCCGCTCCCTATCTTTTTGTTCCATTCCACCTGAAAAACAGGTATGGCTTACGTTGTTTTCATTTAGAAAATTGCTTACCATTTCAATACTATCCCTAAAATTGCAAAAGATGATTCCAGGTTGGTTTCCTAGGTAACTCACCAGTTTTAGCAAGGTTTCCAACTTGTCTTTATCAGGAGAAACTATTGTTTTGATGGCAAGCTTTGGATCTATCTTTTCCGATAAATAATCTAGTACTGTTGGATTATCCAATTTTACAAACCTCGGAATTCCAACGCCTTGTGTAGCAGATGTTAATATGCGTTTACTTACACCAGACAATGCACTTATTATTTCACTCATTTCACTTTCAAAACCTATCTCCAGCGACTTATCATATTCATCCAGCACCAAAATATTGATACTCGCTTTTGAAAAGCGGTCATCGTCAAAGTGATCCAAGATTCTTCCCGGCGTACCTACCAAAATAGCGGGAGTATGCTTTAATTCTATTTTATCCTTGCTCTTGGCCCTACCTCCATATACTGCATTCACTTTAAACCCCGAACCCATATTCCGAATCACTTGTTCTATCTGTATGGCAAGTTCGCGAGTGGGAACTACAATTAAAGCTTGCACTTCAGGGTTTTCTATATTTAAGTTTTTAAGAATAGGCAACAGAAACGCCAAGGTTTTCCCCGTTCCAGTTGGGGATAATAGTATGGTGTTCGCCGTTTTTTCAATTACGGCAATAGCTTCCTCTTGCATAGGGTTTAAGACCGCTATGTTTAGCTTTGCCAAAATATCCTGTTGGTCCTTTATCTCGTTTGCCATTATTTCTTTTTCTTCTTTTTCTTAGTAGGAATATCTGTCTTTGGTGCCACTACAGCGGTTTGCGCCAATTGGTGCGCGAGTATTTTGTCAATCAGTTCTTCCTTGGTCAAATGGTGGAATACCGTAATTATTTTTTCCTTAAACTCTGCTGATATGGTTCGATTGGGTTTTGTTTTAAAGATTTTCTTCGCCCATAATAACGTATTATTTTCCTCCGTGCTTTGGGCATCTGGCTTTTTCATTTCCGTAAAAACAATACCTAGTTCTTCTTCAAACTCTGGGATTTCAAAAACTTCCTCTTGTTGCAGAATGGTTACCGAAAGGCCCGTTGCTCCTGCCCTAGCCGTTCTACCGCTTCGGTGTACGTAAGTTTCATAGGTATCTGGCAAGTGGTAATTGATTACATAACTAATTTCCTTTACGTCAAGTCCACGCGCGGCAAGGTCTGTGGCTACAAGTATATCGATATTTCCTTCCCGAAACTGTCCCATCACACGGTCGCGGATGGCTTGGGTAAGGCTACCGTGGATTGCTCCGGAAGAAAATTTATTGATAGCCAGATTCTTTGCAAGTTTATTGACTGCCGCTTTTGTTTTACAGAAAATAATGCCCCGTTCCCCTTCTTTCGAACTTAAAAAATGTAACAAAACCTCCAGTTTTTCAATGGCTTCTACCACCATAAATTGATGGTCTATGCCCTGATGGCCAATAGTTTCCATATCGGTTTCTATATGAAGCACGTGCTTGCTCATATAGTTTTGAACCAGTTGCTTGATGGTGCCGGGCATAGTGGCGGTAAACAGTAGCGTTCTTCTGGCTTTAGGGATTTCCGCAATGATGCTGTCCAAATCTGTTTTTAGGGCACTTACCATTTCATCGGCTTCATCCAAAACCAAATAGGCAATGTTTTTAAGATCAATGGCGTTGCGGTTTATTAAATCAACCAATCGGCCTGGGGTTGCCACCACAATATGGGTGGTATTTTTTAAACGTTCTATTTGTGGTTTTATAGGGATGCCACCACAAAGGGAGGCAATGCAAATTTCAGGACTGTGTGAGGCAAAGGCAACCAAATTGGCGTGTATTTGCTGACCAAGTTCTCGCGTAGGTGCAAGGATTATAGCTTTTATATTGGTGTTTTTAGGGTCTATAAGTTGAAGTAAAGGCAACCCAAAAGCAGCCGTTTTCCCGCTTCCCGTCTTTGCCAAGGCTACTACATCGTTGGTTTGGGTCAAGATTAGTGGGATTGTTTTTTGTTGAATGTCTGTGGGCACTACAATGTTTAACTCTGCTAAACTTTCTTGTAATGGAGCATTGATTCCTAAAGAGGAAAAGGTATTGGGCATAAAGCGATTTTTTGCAAAGATAGGAAGGGTTATGTTGGAAAGGGTTAAATACGGCAGGAACTTAGTGTTGGTTCAATTCATAATTAAAACCCGATCATTGCGAAGGAGGCACGACTGAAACAATCTGCCCAGGTGTAGTTCCAATCATGATAACAAGTAGCCTCATGAGATTGCCACGGCCTATCGGCCTCGCAATGACGGGTTGGTTCATGAGATTACCACGCTGCCCAATAAC
>JBBQUI010000193.1:0-4788 GCA_038212575.1 Flavobacteriales bacterium | reverse complement strand
TTTACGAAGCCACTATATCAACCGCCGCAAACCAAGGCCGTTGAGTGACTTCCTGCTTGCCCACCTTGTGGGCCGAGGCACATCCTACTGTAATTCGGATTATGCAGCTAGGGCGTAGTTATTCTCGCCGTTTAAAAAGTGTGAAATATGATATTAACGAGCTATATCCCAGCGCTCGGCATGCTTACAATACAATTAGACCCGCTGTCAAAACCAGTCGGCCCCTTTTTCAGTAATCAGTAACCAGTATTCAGTGGCTTCTTATGTTCAATCTCCCCCTTTGGGGGTTGGGGGGACAAAGATACATGAAAAACCCTATCTTTGCCACCCTAATAATTACTCAAAAAACATACCAAATGCCCATAACCTTTGCCATCATCAAGGAACGCAAAAACCCGCCAGATCGTCGGGTGGTTTTTTCACCTGAAAAGTGCCAAGAAGTCATAAAACAATTTCCCGATGCCAAGATAATCGTGGAAGCTTCTAACGTACGCATCTTTCCGGATGAAGCTTATCGCGATGCAGGTTTTGAAGTTTTGGAAGACGTTTCTGAAGCAGACGTAATGCTTGGTGTAAAGGAAGTGCCGAACGATGCTCTAATTCCGAAAAAGAAGTATTTCTTCTTTAGCCACACCATCAAAAAGCAACCATACAACCGCAAACTGCTAAAGGCAATGCTGCATAAAAACATTGAAATGTTTGACCACGAAACCATCGTGAATGCAGACAAACACAGATTGATTGGTTTTGGTTATTACGCCGGATTGGTGGGTGCCTATAATGGTTTTAGAGGATTAGGTTTACGTGCTACTCTTTTTGCGCTTCCAAAAGTGGAAACCCTTCCCGATTTGGAGGCTGTAAAAGCAGAATTGGATAAAATAACAATTCCAAATATTAAAATTATTCTTTCGGGAACAGGGAAAGTTACGAGAGGAGCGAAGGAGATTTTGGATCACTTAAAAATACGCGAAGTAACCGATGCGGAATATCTTTCAAAAGATTTCAACGAACCTGTTTATTGCCTGATTGACGTTTCGGAATATAACAAACGCAAAGATGGTGGTGAATTTGATAAAGAAGAATTCTACAACGATCCATCTGATTACGAAAGTGATTTTATGAAATATGCCAAGGTGAGCGATATGTTTATTACAGGCCATTTCTACGGAAACGGTGCGCCCTATTTGTTTACCCGCGAGGATGCCAAAAACGATGACTTCAAAATAAACTTGGTAGCCGATATTTCTTGCGATGTGGACGGCCCTGTGGCTTGTACACTTCGTGCCTCAACCATTGCCAACCCCTTTTATGGTTACGACCCTAAAACTGAAAGCGAAACTTCTTTTAACGCTCCGGGTGCAATAACAGTAATGGCGGTAGATAACTTGCCGTGTGAACTTCCCAAAGATGCCAGTGAGGGTTTTGGCGATATGTTTTTGGAAAATGTAATCCCCGCTTTTTTTAATGGCGATAGGGATGGAATACTGCATCGTGCCCAAATCACTACAAAGGAAGGAAAATTGACTCCCAGATTTGGATATCTACAGGATTATGTGGAAATTGCCGACTAACAAATTAACTTTTTGTTAACAATCTTGGAATTTGAAAAATACGGAACCATATAGAAAAGTAGGACTTATAACTGGCGCCGCTTCAGGACTTGGGTTTGAATTGGCATTACTTTTGGCCAAAGATGGCTACGACCTTATTTTAGTGGATGTAGATGCCGAAAAGCTTGAAAATGCAAAACAGGAAATTACTGCTATTTACTCCCCGAAAATTCAACTGATACATAAAGACCTTAGTACCTGCAATGTAGCTGGTGAAATTTTTAAGGCGATAGAAGATAAGCAAATAGATGTTCTAATAAACAATGCCGGTTTCGGGATTTTTGGCAATTTCAACGATACCGACTGGGAACGTGATGCGGAAATGCTAAACCTGCATGTGGTTACTACTACACATTTAACCAAACTCGTTTTAAAGGGAATGGTGGAGCGCGGCAATGGAAAAATATTGAATATGTCTTCCCTCGCAGCTTTTCAGCCCGGACCCTTAATGTCTTTATATTATGCCTCAAAAGCCTATATTCTTTCCTTTTCTGAAGCCATTGCAAATGAACTGAAAGGCACTGGAGTTACCGTTACAGTGCTGTGCCCGGGGCAGACCAAAACCTGTTTTCAGGAAGTGGTTTCCAATGGGAATAAAAATTCAGAGAATAAAATTAAATTCAACGTTGCCTGCCCGAAGCAAGTTGCCGAATATGGTTATGAAGCAATGCAGAAAGGAAAAGTGGTGGCTATTCCCGGAAACTTCAACAAGTTCTTGTCTAAATTGCCGCGCTTTGTTTCAAGAAGAACCGCCACGGCTGTAATACGAAGGATTCAAGAGAAGAATAGAGATTTTTAGCTAAAGTCTTTTATCTGTTATATAATATTGTGGAAACTATAATTATAAGCCGAATATCTATCAACTGATGATTTTTTTAGATTTCACAACCTAATTAAAACTTAAACAACTCTCTAAATCTCTCTTCAAACAGTGAATTTTATCTCTTTCCATTTGAAGGGAAGGTTGGGATGGGATGTTAACCCTTAATACTTTATTAATAATTGCACAATATTCTAATTCACTGCCAACTTTATTTAAATCTTCTTTAACTGAATAGGCTCTTCCGATTGTATTTTTATTAGCTCTGTAAAAAATTCACTAAGGGTTTTATAGGCTTCCGGTGAAAATGTATAATTGTCCAATTTTACACTTAATCTAATATTTATCTTGTTTGCTGCTTGGCTGTAAACAACAGACATTTCGCCATCGTTATTGGGCAGTTTCAAAAGGCGGTTGGCAGGTGTTTGTACAATTTCATATTGGTCTGTAACGTCAATAGAAATTAAATAATTATTTGTAACGGGAAATCCAAACTCTATAGGGTATTGGCGGTTCTCTTTTTTGAAAGGGTTTTCCGAAAAATAGGTCTGCATCAAAAACGGAAACACAAATAACTTGTCGCCAACGGGCTGTTCGTACAATGAAATATCATAGGTTTCCTTATAGGGTTGCTCCATATCCTTTTCATTTTGAATCTCAAGATTTGTAATATTCAAACCTTCGTTTTTGCTTTGTTTTCTTTTAATGATATCCTCTTTACTGAATTCATTGTATTCCTTTCTCTTTTCAACAGAAATATAACCTGTGGAAACTTCATTGACCTTCCCTGAAAATTGGCCTGATTCATCTGCGGAAAGTTGCAAATTCACATAGTGCATATTTTTGGAAGAAGGCTCGATAGGCATCCAATAGCTCCCTTTTTTGAAGTCCATTACACGTCCTTCCACATTTAGATCGCGGAAGGGCAGCACCCCAAAAGGTGTATGCTTATCCGTGGCATCCAGTAAATACTTTGTGTTGTTGATGTCTAGATAAACAACGGCATAGTTAAAATCGGTAAGAACCGGGTACTGTTTGGTTGGCATAGCTCTATCCCGGGTAGCCAAGAGCATTATCTTTGCATCCAGGCCAACGGATTCCAAGGCGTTAATAAGCCCCAGATTGATTTCTGAACTGTTTCCGGTTTTCTTTTCAAAAGCTTCTTTAACACGAATATCCTGCAGAATTCTTGTTTCATTGTTCCAAGCCATTTTTTCCTGAATAAAATAGTAAACTGCCTTTGCGCGCTCCAGCTCATCTGATATAGAGATTATAGAGGCGGGCAGTTGATCCTTAAAGAAATTGATATATTTCAATTGACGACCCAAATCTTTATCGTACCTAAATTCGTGATCCACATCATCCCAAGATTTGGAAAAGGCAGATTTGCTTTCGTCTAAGTGGACTATATCCCGAAGCTCAAACTTTAAAGCAGGCATGTAGTTATCCCTAGAGAGCATGTATTTCTCTTCCTTAAAAGCAGGAATTCGTTTCATTGCATAGGTTGCCGATTCACAATCGGCTGCAAGTTGGAAACCTGGCAGGTGGAAACAATCCAGTTTTATTTCGGCGTGGTTCACATCCAGTTTTCTGTCGCCATAAAGAGTTCTGTTAAAAGTATAGTTTCCAGGAATTTCTGTGTGAAGTTCAGAATAGACAGTAGGGAGGTCATTCATAAATGACCAGCCCCCAAAATTGAAAAAGTATGGGGTTTCTATTCTATAGGAATATTCCAGAATACTGCCATCCTGAACATTGGCAAAAGTAAATTTTTTAAGGGACCAGTGCTGGTTTTCGTCAGTATCAAAGATTGCATTATCGCTCACAAAAACTTTTGATTTGCCGTTGTGGGTAATAGCTTTTAAGTTTTTTATATTTTCCCGAACATTGTTTTCACGGTAATAGGGTATTTCAACAGTAGCATAATCAAAGTTTTTAGCATCGAATACTTTAATTTTTCTATGTACTTCTTTAATGAGTCTGATATAGCCATCAGCGGCATCCACGGTATAATTTCCTCTATCATAAAGAACCACTCCTGCCGCGTCGGGATCTAAGGAATAACTGGTCATTGCAAATTCTTCACGCAGTGGGTCCCCGAAGGTATGCACAGACTGTGTTTGTGAGTAACAAAAAGATATTAAAAAGTAACAGCTAGTAAAAAGTAAAGTTTTTAAACTCATATTATATTTTTTTTAAAACTATGGATTCTTCCTTCAGTATAGTTATCATTGTGCCGAAAAATTCTTTTATGGATTGGTATGCTTCGGGAGGGAAACGATATGCATTAAGTTTCATATTGAAGCGGATGTTTATTTTTCCATCTTCCGAAACATAGGTCACCGTGCACTCGCCATC